>JANQHZ010000949.1 GCA_028282445.1 Candidatus Binatia bacterium
TCGTTTTCTGGTCGAGCAGATCGTCGCCGGCGCAGGTGCGGACGAAGCGGTCGTTCCGGCATGGGACGGTGACATCGAGCCTCTCCACGCCGTCTATGCAACCCACCTGCGGTCGCGAATTTCGGCGGCGGTCAACGAGGGCGCTCGCTCGATGCGCGATTTTCTGCCCTTCGCGAAGACCCGCTACATCGACCAGGCCGTCATGGAGACGGTGGGCGGTGCCGAGGAGTCGTTCCGCAACGTCAACACGCCCGAAGAAGCCGCACGTTTTTCGGTCGAGCTGGTCGGTTGAGCTGAAGACCGCCGCCTCGGGGACTGTCTCTGTTGGGGGCGAGCGAGATCATCGACGTCGTCGACCGCGACGACAATGTCGTCGGCCAGGCGAGCCGAGCACGGGTGAGATCCGAGAACCTCTGGCACCGCGCGACCTACATCGTCGCACTGGATCGGCAGGGCAGGGTGTTCGTCCATTTGCGTACCGCGACCAAGGACGTGTTTCCCTTTCATTTCGATGCGGTGGTCGGCGGGGTCGTCGCAAGCGGGGAGACCTACCGAGCGGCCGCCGCGCGAGAAGTCGAGGAAGAGTTGGGGGTCGTACCACGGCACCTGCGGGAAATCGGCGCACTCCGTTACGAGGACGGTACCAACCGGGTGATCGGCAGGATCTACGACTGTGTCGTTACCTCACCACTCGTACTACAAGCCGAGGAGATCGTGACCGGCGAGTGGCTCGACGCCGACGAGGTCGTGCGCCGTATGGGGTCCGAAACCTTTTGCCCCGATGGGGAGCTCGCGTTTCGGACGTGGCGACGCGTGCGTTCGCGTCGCGCGGCTGCTCAGGATTGATCGGGGGCGAGGCGAACCGAGCGCTCGTGCACCCGTTTGCGGACCCCGGCGTCGTTTTCGACGGTGATCACCGAACCGTCGGTTTCGACGATCCGAAACCGTCCCGGCATCGACATCAACAGAACCTCCTGCCCGACTTCGTACAACATGGTAGGAGGGATAGCGGGCGAGACGGGTGCTGGCAAGGCGGGCGAGGCGGGCGGGCGAGCGAGCTCGTGCTCGCAGCTTGGTTGCAGCGGTGGGCGATCGAGGGCTGGACGGGATAGGGTTGCGACATGGTCACCACGGACGAAGATCGCATGCGCCTATGCCTGGACTTGGCCCGGGGATCCGCGCAGGGCGGCGAGGTTCCGGTTGGTGCGCTGGTGGCGATCGGGGAAGACGTCGTTGGCGTCGGGGGGAACCGCAGCATCGGCGCCCATGACCCGACGGCGCACGCCGAGGTGGTGGCTCTGCGCGCTGCTTGCGAACGGGTTGGCAACTACCGATTGGTGGACGCCGAGGTGTTCGTCACCATGGAGCCGTGTCTGATGTGTGTCGGAGCCTTGCTCCAGGCACGCGTGAAGCGGGTCGTTTACGGATGTAGCGATCCCAAGGGAGGCTTCTTGGGAAGCTTGGGGGACTACTCCGACGACTCTCGTTTGAATCACGCCTTCTCGGTCCGCGGTGGAGTCCTGGCGGAGGAGTGCGCGGAGTTGTTGCGCGCCTTCTTTCGCAACCGGCGGCGCTAAGCGGGGTCGCCTTGTTTGGCCATCCAGGCCTCGCTATAGAACCTGGACGGTTCGGAGAGGTGCGTGAGTCCGGTTGAAACGGCACGACTCGAAATCGTGTAACCCGCAAGGGTTCGTGGGTTCGAATCCCACCCTCTCCGCTGCCTTTTCCCCGCCTGTGATCTGCGACTACGAAGGCGGAACGCAGAGTCGGAGGCAAGCAGGAGGGGCGCCTCGCGGGCCGCTTTCAATCGAGTGTTCGGCGACGGGTGCGCGTTCGTTATGGGGTGCTCGATGTCGCAGTACGTAGAATCCCTAAGCGCGAAGAGCGGATCCGTGTCTATACAACGCGCTATGTTTCGGGTATAAGCCGTGCAGCTGGAATGTCCTCCTAGTTCCCCTTCCAGCCGACGGGTCGCCCGGCGGGGCGACCCGTCCCCCCTTTTTTCTCCGAGTCGACTCAACTTGTCGCATGCAGGGGCGGAGGGTAGCGTGACGCGATGATCCCGAATCGTCTCCGACGCACGCTCGTTGGTGGTGTTGCGTGTTGGCTCCTTGCGAGTGCTCCGGTGTTGGTCGCTCACGCCGAGGACGGTAGGTATATTGCGAAGCGGACATCGGGCGGGCGGGTCGCTACGCAGCAGTCGGCTGCGGGCATCGGCATTGGGCTGAGGGTCGGCGATTTGACCGTCGCTCCGGCAGCGCCTCGTAGTCGCGCCATTCAAAGCGATCAAGTGCGGGTAAGGCGCGGGTTGACGCCGGCGGGCGGGCTGACCATCGAGCTCGATGGTCGGTTTACAACCATGCTGCGTGCTCGTGCGCGGTCGGGTTCGGCGCGAGAAGCAGCGCTTCAATGCGGTGGGGCGGAAGAGCATTGACTCGGATGCGATATCGTAGCTCGATCATCGCTGCCAATGCGGTGGGGCTGTTCGTGCTCGCGAGCCACTTGCCATGGTGCGAAGGCGATGTGGTGTCCGCGGCAACCATCCGCGTCGCCTTCGACGATGGCCCGATGGAGGGGTTCAACGATCCGACAGCGTCGTTGCCGGTGGGCGGTAACGACGCGCCGACGGTCGGTGGGCAGCGCCGGCGGGCGGTCGCCTACGCTGCGCAGATTTGGGCAGACCGATTGGAGAGCGACGTCGAGATCGATCTGGAGGTGCGGTTCGATCCCCTCACCTGTGACGAGCGATCGGCCGTGGTCGGCCAGGCCTCGCCGAGCTCGGTGCACAGCGACTTCGCAGGCGCGCCGCTGCCCGCGACCCTCTATCCCGCCGCATTGGCCAACCGCCTCGCCGGCATGGACCTTTGCCCGCCCGGTAGTTGCCGCAGCAGCGAGGACATCCGCGCCACCTTCAACTCGAGCTTTGGCGAAAGCTGCAACTTCTTTGGAGAGTGGTACTACGGGCTCGATGCCGCACCGGGGCGGGATCAGGTCGACATGGTGACCGTGGCTTTGCACGAGATCGGCCACGGTCTCGGGTTCGTTTCGCTGGTGGACGGTGAGAGCGGCGAGCGCTTCATGGACATGAACGACGGCTTCAGCAATTTCGTGGAGGCTCACGCGAGCGGTGCGACCTTCGACGCGCTCGATAATGCCGAGCGGGTCGAGGCGGTAACCAGCGTACGCGATCTGCATTTCGTCGGACCGGCGGCGCTGGCCGGAGGGGAACGGCTGGTGAGCGGGCTCGGCGCCGGAGGACACATCCGTTTGTACGCGCCGGCGACGCTGAACCCAGGATCGTCGCTGAGTCACTTCGACCAGGTGCTGGCGCCGGATGAGCTCATGGAGCCGGCGCTCGATTCGCCGACCCACGACATCGGGCTGGCGGCGGAAGTGTTGCAGGATATCGGCTGGGAGCTGCGGCCGTTGATCTGCGAAGCTGACTGCGACCGCGATCAGCGGGTGTCGTCCTCCGATCTGGTGCTGGCCGTGAGGGTGGCGTTGCGCGAGGCCGAGGTCGCGGATTGCGGGGCGGCGGATCGTGACAGCGATGGGCAAGTGGGTGTCGATGAGCTCGTGGTCGGAGTTCGCAACGCTTTGGAAGGCTGTGGCGGCCGAGTCGTCCAGGAGTTTGCGTCGAGCGCGCGCCTGAGTGGCACGATCTCCAGCGGCCCTCGTTGCGGCGGCGATTGCGATGGCGACGGTAGAGTCTCGGTCGGCGAGCTCGTCAGCGGCGTCAACATCGGTCTCGGTCGGTCCGAGGTCGCGCTTTGTCCGGACATGGACGCCAACGGCGACGGCCGTGTCGGGATCGCGGAGCTGATCGCTGCGGTCGCGAGTGCCCTCGACGGATGCCCATGTCCTT
Organism: Candidatus Binatia bacterium; assembly: GCA_028282445.1. Classification (GTDB taxonomy): domain Bacteria; phylum Desulfobacterota; class Binatia; order HRBIN30; family CADEER01; genus CADEER01. The sequence continues at coordinate 3,866 of JANQHZ010000949.1, forward strand.
TCGATTTGCTCGACGACAGCGCCGGTGCCGAGGAAGCCTGCGTGTTTGCGGGGCGTTGGAATTCGCAATGCGGCGATTCCGGCTTGCCGGCGACCTTCAGCGTGCAGGAAGGTCTGGTGGGAGTCGCGATCGTCACCGGGCCGACCAGTCCGACCCTGACCTTCTTCGGGCAGTCCGTGAGTGGGAACGAGGCCGCGATGATCGGCTTCATGTTCGGCGACGAGGCGGTTCAATCGGCCGGGTCGATTCGCTTGAGCGACGATCGCCGCCGCCTGCTCGTCGAGCCGGCGAGCGCTCCTCAGATCTCGATCGATGAGTGCGACCTCGAGTTCTACGAGGGAGACATCGATCGCATCGTCTCGACGCTGGATTCCGGCCGTACCGCCGGCTCGATGCGCACGGTGTGGGGCGCGGCCGCGAGCGCTGGATTCTTTTCGTCATCGCCATAATCCGCAGGCTCGTCGCATCCTCGCCGTTGTGAGTGTGCAAGAACGACGAGGGGGAAAGGCAGTCGCCAACATTGGGTGCGGGTTGGGACGCAGCTTGGGACGCAGCTTCGGGCGCAGCTTGGGACGCAGCTTGGGGCGCGGCCTGGCGTACGGCGCGGCGTTGACGATGGTGTTGATGACCCTTTTCTGGGTGGGGCGTTGCGTTGAGCGACTATCGCCGGTCCGTCGGCGTGATGCCGATGGTGCCGGTCTCGGAGTCGAAGCTGATCCGCGCCTCGCCGCGGCGCAATTGACGCAGGACCTGCTCCACCTTTTCGTCGAGGGAGTGCTCGGCCCGCCCGTAATCGGTACCCTCGCGCGTGACGAATTCCTCGACGACGGCGCGAAGGGTCTCTGGCGCGAGCGAGTCGTGGGGAATTTCGAGGCCGGTGGGGCGGTCGCTCTCGTCCGGTGGCGTCGTCACCGAACGGGACATAACCCTGCAGCGGTAGGGTCGCAAGGCGGACTTGTTGCAATCGAGCGCCCCTCGCCGGTGGACCGGAGGGGACTCGACTTCGTTGCCGGGTCGGGCCGGCTTGACGACGTCTTTCGAAACGTCGATTGATGAGGCTCACGGAGAGGTGACAGAGTGGTCGATTGTGCACGCCTGGAACGCGTGTGTACCTCACGGTACCGTGGGTTCGAATCC
>JANQHZ010001020.1 GCA_028282445.1 Candidatus Binatia bacterium
ACTTCGACGGCTCCGTTCTCCTCACTGCCGACGGCGACGACTATGTCGATCTCGAACGAGCCCTCGCGCGCAGCACTCTGGCAGACATGACGATTCGACTCGTCCACCAGCGCGGCGCGATGCCGCGCGTCGGGCAGGTCGCCGGTCACGTCACGATCGACGGCCGGGAGCTGGCGGTGCACACGACCGGGTTCTCCGCCGCCCGCGAGTGGGGTCATTGGCGGCGAGCGGAGCGCGCCCAGTGGAGCGTCCGAGCCGCCTTCGACCGAACGCCGGCGACCGTCCTGCGCTCGACCTCGCGCCGCCGCGACTCCGCGGCGATCGAATCGACCAGGGTCCTCCTCGCCGACGACCGCTATTCGCCACGGGAACTGATGCTCGAGACCCGCGATGGTGCGATGCGGGTGCGTCCTTTGTCGCGCATGTCGATCGCGCGGCCGATCGGAGCGGGCCGCCGCGCCCGCGTAACCTTCGGACCGGCTACGATCGAGTTGCTGGGCAGCGACGAGCGCGGATTCGGGCTATTCGAGTACGCCCGCCTGATCGACCGCTGAGCGTCGCCCAAAGGCCAATCGAGAAAACAGGCCAGGCCGTCAGGCCGTTTCGGCGGCGACCGATTCGGGGTTGTCCAGCACCACCTGCGCCACCAGCTCGCGATTCCAAGTGGCATCCCCGAAGGTGACTTCGGACCCCTTGGCACGCTTGAAGTAGAGGTGCATGTCGTGTTCCCAGGTGAAGCCGATCCCACCGTGGATCTGGATACCTTCGCCCGCGACTTCGCGATAGGCGTCGGAGCAATACGCTTTCGCCATGCATGCCGCGAGGTGCGCACCCGGAACGTCTTCGGACACCGCCCATGCCGCGTGGTAGGTCGCCGACTTGGCGCTTTCCACCTGTACCAGCATGTCGGCGCATTTGTGCTGAATCGCCTGGAAGCTTCCGATCGGCTTGCCGAACTGCTCGCGCACCTTGGCGTACTCCACGCTCATGTCGAGCACCGTCTGGGCGCCGCCGCACATCTCCGCGCACAAGGCCACCTTGGCGCGGTCGTTGATCCGGTCGAGCAAGCGCCAACCGCCGCCGACTTCGCCCAGGACTGCATCGGGCCCTACCTCGACGTCGATCTCGACCTCGCAGAGCTTGCGGGTCTGGTCCATCGTCTTGAGTACGCGAGAGCTCGTGCCCTGCGCGGCGTCGATCGCGAACAGCGTGATGCCGTCCTCGCCCTCGCCGGTGCGGGCGGCGACCACGATCACGTCGGCGTTGTGGGCGTCGTGCACGAACAGCTTGGTCCCCTGCAAGCGAAAGCCCGTGCCGGCTGCGCTCGCACTCAACTCGACGCCGCGGGCGTCCCAGCGCCCGCTCTCCTCGACCTGTGCGAGGGTCGCCCGCACTTCGCCGGTCGCCAAGCCCGGAAGGTAGCGCTTCTTCTGATCATCGCTGCCACCCAGGTCGATCGCAACGCCACCGAGAATGGTCGAGGCGAAGAACGGTCCGGGCATTACCACTTTGCCCATCTCCTCGAGCACTACGACCATGTCGACCATCGTCATACCGGCACCGCCGAACTCTTCGGGAACGATCAATCCGGTCCATCCCAGCTGCGACAGCTTGCTCCACTGGTCGTCCGAGAAGCCCTGCTCGTCGTCCATCATCTGCCGCACGTAGGTCATCGGACATTCGCCGGCGAGAAACTCGCGCGCGGCGTCCCGCAGCATCTCCTGCTCTTCGCTAAATCCGAAATCCATCGAGGTCCTCCTGGAGTCGAGCGGCTGTGCAACTCTGTATCTCGCCCGCGCTGCCGTTACTGTCAACTGAGCGGCCCTTGTTCCACCTCTCGGCCTTGGTTAAACCATCGGCATGGGAATGAAGGCGCGAGACCGGTTCGCTGCGGTGGTTTCAGCGCCGGGCGACGCCATCGACCTGGCCGAAGCCTCCCTCCTGATCGCCGCCGAGGAAGAACCCGAAGTCGACCTCGACCGCTACCTCGAGCACTATCTCGGCTTGATCGACGAGATCGCCGCCGGCGCCGTCACCCGATTGGCCGATTCACCGGCCGGCGACGAAAGCGTCGCGTTGATCGACTATCTCGCCCGCGACTGCGGTTTTCGCGGCAATCAGGACGACTACTACGATCGACGCAACAGCTATCTCAACTCGGTATTGGACCGTCGGCTGGGCATCCCGATCACCCTTGCCATCGTCTACATCGAGATCGGTCGCCGCGCCGGACTCGACATCGACGGCGTCGGCTTCCCCGGACACTTTCTCGCCCAGCACAACGGCGCCCGGCAAACCATCATCGACCCGTTCTTCGGTACCGTTCTCGACAACGAGGGCTGCGCCGAGCGCCTCAAGGCAATCGCCGGCCCTGAGGCGGAGTTCGCCCCGGAGATGTTGGCGGTGGCCTCCAAGCGCGACATCGTGGTCCGGATGCTGAGCAACCTCAAGATCATCCACTTGCGCACCAAGAGCTTCGAGGAAGCGCTGTCCTGCAGCGAGAGAATCCTGCTGACACATCCGAACCTCGC
>JANQHZ010001030.1 GCA_028282445.1 Candidatus Binatia bacterium
ACCAACGGAAGCTGTGCAACGACTTCGTCGATCGGACCGATGTCGACGCTGCGCTCGGTTCTCGAGCCACCGGCGAGCTTAGCCAACATCCACTCACGACGCTGCATCATCGCCTCGTCCTCGTCCCACAGACGGCCGTAGAGCGCAGTGAACAACGCTCCCACCTGATCGATTCGATCGCTCTCGACTCCGGGGACCCGAAAACTCACTTCGATGTCGGTCTCGTGGTCTGCAACCGGCGCCAGCGAAGTCCAGATCTCGGTTCCGGCGCCGCTACCGCCGACCGTCGCGGTCAAGTATCGATTGCGCTCACGCTCCACCCGCAGGTCGATCTCGGCGGGAAGCCTGCGGTCGCCATGCACGATCTCCACCCGTGCCCGCCACCCGCCGCTGCCAGAATCCAGGCACTCGACCGATGCGAAGCTGGCGCTGTGCAGCCAAGGCAGGTGTTCCCAGTCGAGCACGTTCTCCCAGACGCGCTCCAGACTCGCACCGATACGGCGCTGGTATACGGCTACCTCGGTGAGCTCGCTCATTGCGGCAGTACCGCCGCAGCCAGTTTGTCCGTCGCCCTCGCCAACTCGAAATCCAGCTTACTCAACCCACCGACGTCGTGAGTGTTCCACTCGACGACCACTCGGTTGTAGACGTTGAACCATTCCGGATGGTGGTTGCGCGCCTCGGCCACCAAAGCCAAAGACGTCATGAAGCCGAACGCTTGAACAAAATCAGCGAACTCGAGCTCTCGACGCAATTTCCCGTCGCTCAGTCGCCATTCCGGGATTTCCGCCAGCCGTTCGGCAATCTCGGCGTCCGTCAGCTTTTGCATCGCCCCACTCCCTCGTCGTGTAGATCCATCAACCAACGCTTCGAGTCTCTACCGCTCGGACGACTTTGACAAACCGAGGGACGACGGCTCGCGCACATCCCGCGCGCAGCGGTTATCTTAGTAGCAAACCGACGGCAGCAACCGCGCCGATCACTCCGGCGAGGTCGGCGATCAACCCAGCCGCGAGGCCGTGTCGAACTCGGGTCACTCCGACCGAACCGAAATATACAGCGAGTACGTAGAAGGTCGTCTCGGTACTGCCCTGTAGGGTCGAGACGAGGTAGCCGACGTGGCTGTCCGGACCTTCCGCCTGCATGATTTCAGCCATGATCGCATACGCACCCGATCCGGAGAGCGGCCGCAACAGCGCCATCGGTACGGCTTCGGCGGGAAGCCCGACGCTCTCCGTGAAGGGCGCGAGCATCCCAACCACGGCACCGAGAAGACCGGAGGCCCGCAACATCCCGGCCGCAACCAGAATGGCCACGAGGTAGGGAATGATCCGAATCGCCACCTGGAAGCCCTCTTTCGCTCCTTCGATCGCAACGTCGTAGAGCGCCACCCGCTTGGCGGCGCCGTAGCACAGAATGGTCCCGATCAGGACCGGCAGCAGCCAGGTCGAGATCATGTCTCTCAATGCATCCGCGGTAGCGACCCCAGCCCCCTGAGCGGCGCTGAGCGTCCAGAGCGCCGCCACGGTCACCGATAGCGCAAACGCGATCCCGACGAGGCAGCCTCCACGCGTCGTTTCGCGGCGCTCGCCGAGCTCGGCGTCGCTCGGCAGCTCGACCTCGTCGCCTCCCCCAACTTCGGCGTCCGCTTCGAAGGCTTCGCCCGGCGGTACGAAACGCTGCAGAAGCTTGGCGGCCGTGATCCCGACCGCCGTCGAAAAGAGCGTTGCCAGAAGGGTCGGTATCCAGATCGCCGCGGGGTTCTCAGATCCCATCGCTGCCCGCAGCCCAATCACACCGAGGGGAGCCAGCGCTACGTTCGAAGTATTGATCGCGAGAAACAGCACCATCGAATTCGTCGCAACGCCGGAAACCGGATTGAGGCGATTGAGCTCCATCATGGCCTTGATTCCGAAGGGCGTCGCCGCGTTGGCGAGTCCGAGCATGTTCGCCGCGATGTTCAGAATCATCGCGCTCATCGCCGGATGCTCGGCCGGAACCTCGGGAAACAATCGGGTCATCACCGGTCGCACCCATCCAGCGAGCGTTCGAAGAAACCCCGCCTCGCGAACGATGCGCATCATTCCGAGCCAGAAGGCCATCACGCCGACCAAGCCGATCGCCAAATTGACCGCCGACTTGGCCGAGTCGATCGAAGCCTTGCTGACCGCTTCCATCGTTCCGGCAAATGCGCCGTAGACGACCGCCGAAACGATCAAGCCCATCCAGATATAGTTCATGACTTCCCAGTCCCGCCCACATTCGCCGGCACCCGCCGCAGTCGTTCGATCGGGCGATCAGCGCAGACCGTCCCATTCTAAGGTCGACACGGCAAGCTCGTGTTCAGCCGCTAGCTCTTCCTTCTCCGACCGACTCGCGAGCTCGGCACCGCGTTCCACGGATCCGCCGGCCAGTCGTGCTTCGGATAGCGCCCGCGCAGCTCCTTGCGAATATCCGGGTAGGTGTTCTCCCAGAAACTCGCAAGGTCACCGGTCACCTGAACCGGGCGATGGTTCGGGCCCAGAACCTCGACCAACAGGCTGACGGTACCCCCCGCCAACGCGGGGCTTCGCTTCATTCCGAAGAGCTCCTGGATCCTGGCCGACACCGTCGGCCCGCCGACGCGCCGATAGTCGATCTTGGCGACCCGCCCACTCGGCAGCGGGAAAGATTCGGGAGCGAAGCTGTCGAGATCACGTCGCTCGGCAAACGTCATTGCGTTCGCCAGCGCATCGCCGCCAATGGCTCTGCGCAACTCGGCAAGGCTGTCGAGGACCGCCCCGTGGACCTCGATGCTTCGCCGCAACAGGCCGCTCGATCCCTCGGGGCAACCCGGAAACCCATGCTCGACCGCAAAATCGACTCGCGCCAGCTCGCCTTCGGCGCGATCGCTAAGCGAGAGGGCATGCTGCGGGCGCTGGAGAGCTCGGGCGACGAGCAGATGGCCTCCCTCACCGCCCCGGGTCGGGGTACGCAGCTCCGATAGGACGAGTCCGCGGAACGACCTTCGCTCTGCCCGAACCGCCCGCTCGCCGCTCTCGTCGAACTCTACCGCCCGGGTGGTTTCGATCTCGTCGCCGAAGTACTCCTCGAGCCAACCAGGCTCGACCGCGCTCGCCATCGACACGGCCGCCTCCGAATTCCGACCACGCGGCCCGCTCCTCACCTCGATCGCCACGAATAGCTCGCCTTCCCGAACGCAGCTCGCTTCGTCCAAAGCGACGCCTGTACCCCCGATCATCACACCGCGCCTCTCACCGGGGCCGCGACGACGCACCAGTCGATCGCTGAAAGCGACCAACGCGGAGCGCAGGAGCGCCTCCTCGACGCCGAACGGGCGACTGCCGTGCGGCGCCCGTTTCGATGGAGACCCGACCGCTCTCAACAGTTGAGCGCGGGCGCGGTCGACCGCGCGGGCGGCGCCCGCTTCGATGCCGGCCGCATCACACGTCCGACGATCGAATCCCGAAGCGGCCGCCAGCTCGAACATCTCG
>JANQHZ010001045.1 GCA_028282445.1 Candidatus Binatia bacterium
CGCCGTCGCGCGGAGCACCGCCGGGGGTTGTGATGGTTTCGATGCCATCACCGAGCGTGATGAAGTTCTTCGCTTCCCGGTCGATCGGTACGATGCACATACCCTGGTCGCACATCACTGCCGCGTAGTCGTGAATCTCGCGTTCGGTGGCATTCTCCTTGCTCGGTTTTCCGATGCGCGCAGGGTACTGGGGAAGCCCCTCAACGGCGAGCGGACGGCCTTCCGGAGGAATGAGGTAACGGTTGCCCTTCTCGTCGAGTCCGGCATCCGTGAGGGCCAGATAGTTCGAAGTGCGGTCTTGCAGTGCCGAAACTACCAACGAATCGCCAATCGTATCCCCTGGGATCACGCCAACCGCGCGAATCGGAACGTCCTGCTGTGGGTCGTTGGTGCCACGAAATATCGCCTGAACCTGGTCTTCATCGAAGTCGGTACTACGCCCCTGCATCGCGATCGCCTCGAGGCCAATGAACGGTGAGTTCGCGATGTACGAGAACTCCGCCCCAAGATTGGCAACGTCCATCGGCACACCGCGATCCACCGGAGTGATCGCGACGAGGTCGTCTTCGAGCTGCGGGAATCCAAGCGGCGGCTGCAGGAAACCGTCGACGCCACCGAGATGGTCCATGGCCTGGTTCGACAGGTTAATGAAGCGCTGGTCGAGCAAGAGGAGCCCACCGAACTGCACCTGGTGCAGCTGCCACATGCCGTAGCGCCCGTATCCACCAGGTCCGTTCACCGACATGACGAACGGTCCAGGAAACTCGCCGGCGCCGCTGCCGACCAGCGTGATCGACCCTTCCGATGTTGTGGCTACCGCCAGGTCGACGCCTTGGGACGGCGAGCGATCGACGGCATCGGGCAGTACGTCCGGGCGGACATGATAGAAGGCCGTGCCGCCGACGCTCTCGATGTCGTAGCCAACCCCCTCGGACGCCACGACCAGCACATCCTTGGCGTCGTAGCCGGCGGCTTCAGGATCGTCGATGAACACGACGTCGGTCGCATCGAGTTCTCCGTCACCTACCTGCGCCACGATTCGCGGCAGCCTAGTCGAGAAATAGGAGTAGACCGGACGCTCCATCTTGTGATTGCCCTGGTCGACCAGGTCACGGATCTCGAGGCGGTAGCGGAAGCCGTAGTGATACCTGTGGTCCGGGATGTAGGAGACGATCTGCTCCGTCTCCTTATCGAGGATCGCGACACCCGGAACCTCCGGCCCCGCGTCGCAGTCCTGCTCGCGCGGATCGCTCCCCTCGCCTTCGCTGGGACCGCAGACGCGCATCACGATCTTGTCCTGATCGAGGTCCGGCCCCAGCATCTTCTGGTCGAAAACGACTCCGACGATCGTGTCCGGCGACACGCCTACTTGCCCGTTGTTGACCAAGTGAGCGTCCGCCAGCACGTCCGGGTGCTTCGGCTCGCTCGATAGGACCCGCCCGGCAATCTCCGCACCGTCGCCGGAATCGGTGATCTCATCGACGGGAATCAAATCGACCACTTCGCCTTCGCTATTGATCAGCGCGATGTCGACCGGCTCGTTGCACGGAACCGGAATCGTCCAACGTTCACCGGTCGCGTCGTCAATCGGGAAGGACAACAGCGAGCCGAACGTTCCACCACCGACGAAGCCGCCCGAATCGGTTCCGAAGTGGTCACCGATGTTCGAACGCCCTGAAACGAATCCGACGCACTCCTTCCAACGATGCACCCCCCACGAATTACCGGTGAGGAGACCTGGAAAGGTGGCCGGGTCGGTCGCCACCAGCGAATCCGCCGCTACGGCGCCGGGTTCGAAATGCGCGGCGTCGATCAGGGACAGCTCGTAGTCGTCAAAGGTATCCTCATCGACGTCGCGAAACTGGACGATGCGGGTTGCGGTGTAGACTTCGTTCAGTGGGTCAGGGACATCGAGCGGATCCGGATTGTACGGAACCGTGACGTCGTACTGGATCTTGGCGACGCGTTCGGGCGGGTCGAAGTCGACCTGGACCATGCCGACCAGCTCGAGCAGGTTGTCGAGCTCGGGGTGTACCGTGTTCAGGAAAGCATCGAAGTCCGGCCGCGCCGGGTCGAAGAGGTCGATGATGCCCGGCGTGCTCGACTGCATCGCGTCTTCGATTGCCGTCACCGTTACGATCGTCGGCAGGTCGAACGCTCCGGCGGGGACGCGCGCGGTGTAGCGGGCGTCCCCGAGGAACTCGACGACGGCGCCTGCCGGACCGACGACTACGGCGCCGTTGCGCTCGTCGACCATCGCACCTGGGTCGAGCGTGACCAGGTTGCCGAAGATGTCCCTGACCGAGACCTCGATGCGGTCGCCCGGCGCGGCGTCGACCACCAGGCAGAAGCTGCCGTCAGCCTGAATATCGCAGCGCGTGCCGACGTCGAGTCCGCAAGGTTGTCCGTTCAAGAAGTCGAAACCGGCACACTCCGGCGCGGGAGAACCGGTCGCACATGTCGGCTGTCCGCTCGCACCCTTGGTCGCATTGAGAATCGTCACCTCGGTGCCGGGCAGCGCAACCTCGGCGCCGCCACAGACGAGAGTGCGCCCCTTAATCTCCAGATCGTCGACCGTGAGGCGCGGGCTCACCTGTACGCCGCCGGCGTCAACCGGGACGGTCACGCGCAGCGAGCCGGCAGGCAGAGCCGCGGCGGCAAATACGCTCGCGGTGGTGAAGTCCGAAACGAAGGCGACACCAAGCGCTTCTTCAGGATCCTGATCCATCGGCGTGCCGACCAGATCGGTAACGCCCGTGGTCAGCGTAATCTCGTACAACGAGTCGCCGAGCAGCTCTTCTTCCGGCGTGATGATCAAGCGCGTGCCATTGTCGGCGAGAGCGAGGCCGGCTGCGGTCGCAATCGGTCCGCCGTTGGTGATCTGCTCCAACACCACCGTCGCCGAGGTCAGTGACAACACGTCGAGCGCTTCGCTGAAGAACACTTCGATGGTCGCGCCCGCGGCGATATCGCCGTCGTGAATAGCCGGGTCGATGTCGATCACTTGCGGCGGCGAGGTGAGCAGCACGATGTCTGCGGGAACCGTGGCGTCCGCGACCTGCGAGACAAAGATCTGGCCGGCGCGGTCGTTCGGCCGGTCGTCGACGCTGAGGGTCACCGTCGCGGCGGCCGGAATCGGCAGCAGGTGTGCGCCGGCCGCATTGCCGACGGCCACGAACGCGGTCGCGTCGCTGTCGAAGATCTGGTCACCAACCGGACTAGCGCCCTGGTCGGTAGTCGTACCGGTTGCAAACGCGACGCCTGTCGTCATGCGGAAGATGGCGTAAGCGCCGTCGGCGCCGAAGCCAGCGAGACAATTGCCGGCGCGGCACATCTCGATGTCGATGCGGCCGTCGCTGCGGCCGAGGCCGAAGGCCACCGCTTCGGCGACGACGCGTGCCTGCGCTGCGACCGCGCGGGTGCGCGCTACGACAAAGACTTCGTTCTGAGCGACGGCAATGCCTGCGTCGACCGTGTAGGTCGCCGTCGGGTCGAGGCTGCCATTGACCGTCTGGACCACGAACGCCGCATCGGCCGCCGTCACGCCGTCGGGCAAGTCGCCGGCGACGGTATCGGACACGGTGACGATCGCATCCGCCGGGGCCGCGCCGCCCGGGACCGTCAGCTCGATGCCACCGGGACTGGCCGCGGTCGTCGGGCTCGTGCCGTCGGCACGCGCCGGTTGGCCGACGACGCCGAGCTCGGTGTCGATCTCGATCCTTCCTTCGATCAGATCGGTGAGCGCGACCTCGCGCTCGGGCGCGACAACGAAGTGCAGGGCCAGCTCCTGAGTCCCGCTGCTCGCCGCACCGCCGCCGTCGCCCATAGACACCTGATAGGCCACCAGATCTTGCCGACTCGCGGCACCGAGCTCGATGCCGCCGTCGCGGGTGTCGTAGCTTTCGAACAGAGTCGCTTCAACCACCGTACCGCTGCTCGCGTCGGAGGTAGCGGCGGTCACCTCGGCGAAGACCCGAGCGCGCGACTGCGTGCTGGAGAAGATGACGTCCGGATTGGCGAGCACCGTGCCGGTCGGGCTATCCGGCGGCATCGCCGCGATCGCCGGCAGCGCGACGTCCGGAGTGCTCACGAGCCCCGAACCGTCGTCGGCGACGATCAGAGCGACCTGACCGGCCGCGTCGATTGCGATCTCTACGTAATCGGTGCCGGCAATGTTGGTCACGACCGGCGCCGCCGCGCCTTCCCAGCGCAGGTCGCCATCATCCCACACGCCGACGGCCAAGGTCAGCGCCGGATCGGGAACCACGAGATCGCGCGGAATCCGCAAGTTCGCCGAGATCACACCGGTCGGAGCCGGATCGATCTGCAGGTCGACTCCGGAAAGCGCACTCCAGCCGAGCGGCAGTGGCGCAATCACGCCCTGGGGGCTGACCGCGGTCAGGGTGACCTGCGACCCGGCCGAGATCCCGGACACAACTTCGAGCTCGATCAAACCATCACCCGCAGGCGTCGACAGATCGGCGACGAAGTCCTGCGCCCCACCCGTCGCCGCCTCGGCCGCCGCCAAAGCCGTGAGCCGAGCATCGCGCAACTGCGCACTGCCGAGACTCGGAACCGTCACCGCGCGAATGCTGCGAGTATAGCCAGTCTTCGATACCTCCAGCACTTGGGGCCCGGCCTCCACTTCGAGCGCGAAGATCCCGTCCGTGTCGCCCCCCGAAACCTGCCCCCCGACGCCTGACACCTGAAACCCCTCGATCCTCAGCGCCGTCCCGTCGTCAAACGCTTCACCAATGACAAACCCGGGCGGAATCGGCGTCGGAGTATCGGTTGGCGTGCTCGTGGGTGTTTGCGTCGGAGTGTCGGTCGGTGTCGATGTCGGGGTGTCGGTTGGCGTTGCGGTCGGAGTGTTGGTCGGTGTCGATGTCGGCGTATCGGTTGGAGTGTTCGTCGGTGTGGCGGTCGGTGTCTGTGTCGGGGTGTTCGTCGGCGTATGACTCGGTGTGTCGGTCGGCGTATTCGTCGGCGTGTTCGTCGGCGTATCGGTAGGAGTA
>JANQHZ010001060.1 GCA_028282445.1 Candidatus Binatia bacterium
GCTGCTCGATGCCGACCACGACGTCGCCGTGCTCGATGCGGTCGCCGAAGATCTGTCGTCTGCAGACGCGCTGTCGAAGGCGGTCGAGACGCAACCCGATGCGGTTTTCTCGCTGACCGCCGCGGTTTCGCTGGATCGGGACGACGACTTTCTCGGCCGCCTCAAGCAAGCGACCGGGTGCGCCGTCTACGGTCTTGGCGACGTTGCGTCGTTCGCGCCGACCGAAACGCTGATGCGGGCCAAGTCCTTCGACGGTCTGGTGCAGAACTTCGCGGAGCCGACCCTGATCGATTTGGTCGCGGGAAAGACCGACGGGGTGCGCAGCGTCGTGCTGCGCGACGGCGAACGAGCCGACGTTCGCTTGGTGCGCAACGACGGACCGCTGTCGTACGGGATGCCGCGCCACGACTTGTTTCCGCTGAGTCGTTACCGCATGCCGTTCACCCGCTGGCGCTCCTGCACCACCGTCCTGACCCGTTACGGCTGCCCCTTTCCTTGTACGTTCTGTAACTCTCGCTACCTGCCTGGGCAGGAGCGAGCGATCGACGATGTCATCGCGGAGTTGCAGCTGATCGAGAGGATGGGTGTTCCCGAGGTCTATATCCGGGACTTCACCTTCGGGCCCACCCGTCAGCGGGCGCAGGAGCTCAGCCGTAGGATCGCCGCAGCCGGTCTCGGCCTGCGTTGGTCTGCGGAGTGTCGAATGGAGGTGCTCGACGACGACACGCTGGAGCTGATGCGGGCGGCCGGATGCGAGGTGATTCTGGTCGGTTTGGAGACCGGCGACGAGTCGGTTGCGGCGCGTCTCGGCAAGAAGGTCCGGGAATCGCGCACCCACGCCATCCTTCAGAAGGCTCGCGACCTCGGCATTCGTGCCTGCGGCCACTTCGTGCTCGGCTGTCCGGAGGAGTCGCGCGGCCAGATCGAGTCGACCGTTCGCTTGGCGCGTTCGCTGCCGCTCGATTACGCGTCCTTCAACCTCTACGCGCCACGGCTGGCGACCGACCTCCGTCGGCAGCTGATCGAGGACGGCCGACTGCGTGACGGCAACCTCGACGACCAGGACGTGTCGCTTCAGGCCAACAGCTTCGCCGAGGTCGACTCCGCCGAGCTGCGTCGCCTGTTTCGCTGGGCCGTCTTGTCGTTCTTCCTTCGCCCTTCGCAGATTGTCAGGCTGTTGCGCGGAACTCCGTGGTCGGCCCTTGCGCGTCAGGGTAGCGGCGTCCTGCGCGGCGTCGTAGATGCGAGACAATGAGCGTACGCGGCGAAGAGGTGAAGGAGCTGACGGTCGTCATCCCGGCTCTCGACGAAGAGCAGAGTATCGGCGAGACGATTGCCGAAATCGGGCGGGCCTTCGCCGACCGTGACATCAAAGTCCAAGTCCTGGTGGTCGATGACGGGTCTTCGGACGCGACCGCACAGCGCGCCGCGGAGGCGGGAGCGCGGGTGATTTCGCATCCCCATCGCAGCGGTTACGGACGCGCACTCAAGACCGGGATCGCGGCGGCGGCTCACGATACGATTGCGATTTGTGACGGCGATGGTACCTACCCGGTCGACGAGATGCCGGCGATGCTCGACCTGCTGCGCGAACACGATCTGGTGATTGGGGCTCGTACCGGGCCGGAGTATCGCGGTACGTTCCTCCGTTCGCCGTTTCGCGCCGCTTTCCTGTTGCTCGCCAGCTTCGTCGCCGGCCAATGGATTCCCGATCCCAACTCCGGTTTGCGAATGTTTCGGCGAGCCGACGTGGAACCGCTGTTTTCCAATCTACCGCGCGGCTTTTCGTTCACGACCACGCAGACCCTCATCATGACGCTTGCCGGAGCGTTCATTCACTACCGCGAGGTCGACTACCGTCCGCGGGTCGGGCGATCCAAGATTCGAGTCCTGCGCCACTCGCTGCAGATCGCGCAGGGGCTGACCGAGGTGGTGTTGCGCCACAACCCGCTCAAGTTGTTCCTCTTGGTCGGCTTGGCGCCGACCTTCGCCGCGCTGATCTCGTTCGGCCTTGCCCTGGCCGGAGGTCGCCAAGCCGAGCTGCATCTTCTCATTGGCACCGTTTGGGCGTGCGGAGCTCTGACGATATTCGGTCTCGGCATGCTCGCTGCGGTGGTCTTGCGCCGGCCCCCGGCGCGGTCGCGCTGAGAAGCCCCGGCATGTGTGGCTTCTGCGGCGTCCTGAATCTCGACGGCGCGCCGGTACAAACCGAGCTCGTCGCCGCGATGAACGCGACGCTTCGCCACCGCGGACCGGACGGAGAGGGCGTGTACGTCGATCGCGCCGTGGGTTTGGGGCACCGCCGGTTGTCGATCGTCGACGTCGCCGGCGGAGCGCAGCCGATGCGGGCGGATGACGTCACGCTGGTGGCGAACGCGGAGATCTACAATCACCGCGAGTTGCGCGAGGACTTGGAGGAAGCCGGGCACGTCTTTCAAAGCCGTTGCGATACCGAGGTAATCCTCCATGGCTACCGCGCCTGGGGAGTCGATGTGGTCGATCGGCTCGATGGGATGTTCGCTCTTGCCGTGTGGGATGCCGGCGCGCGGCGCCTGGTGTTGGCGCGCGATCGCTTCGGTCAAAAGCCGCTCTACTACGCGAAGACCGAGCGGCGGCTGCTCTTCGCCTCGGAGGCGAAAGCGATCTTGGCCGCCAGCGACGGGGTGCCGGCGGTCGAGCCGGCGGCACTGGCGCGCTACCTGCTGCTCGACTACACGCCGAGCCCGTGGTCGATCTATCGCGGCATTCGTCGACTACCGGCAGCCAATGTGATGGAGGTCACGGACGGCGAAACGCGGATGCGCCGCTATTGGAGCTTGCCGCCCGCGGCTGCGACGGCGGACGTCGAGCGGACTTGTGGGTCGTTGCAGCGCGAGCTGACTCGTTCGGTCGAGATGCGCATGATGAGCGACGTTCCGGTCGGAGTGTTCCTTTCGGGCGGCAACGACTCCCGCATCATTTTGCAGGAAGCGGCGCGCGCGCGCCCCGACGATCCACCCGCTTGCTTTACGATCGGATTCGACGATCCGGACGGAGGTTTCGACGAGAGTCCGGCAGCGCAGCGTCAAGCGGCAGCGATCGGGAGTCCGCACTACACCCGCCGTTTCCGGGCGGCGGATTTGGTTGCGGCGCTAGACGAGGTCGTCGAGCGGCTGGACGAACCGTTCGCCGATGCGGCGGTTCTGCCGACTTTCGTTCTGAGCAAGTTCGCCGCCGAGCGGGTCAAAGTCGTCCTTGCCGGCGACGGTGCCGACGAGCTCTTTGCCGGCTACGATTCTTTCGTGGCCGATCGCATCGATTCACGCACCCGCGGCCTCGACCCACTCAAACGCTGGCTCGGCGCGGCGATCGCCGCCCGTTGGCCGCCGAGCGAGCAGCACTTCGGGATGGATTTTCGCCTGCGCCAGGCGTCGCGCGCGCTCGAACAGAGCCCGGACGTGCGAGGCTTGGCGTGGACGATGACGCACTCACCTGCGGAGATTTCTCGCTTGTACCCAGAGGCGCCCGTCGGCGACCTCTTCGCCGACGTCCGTCGGATCGATGGCGCCGACGCGGTCGACCGCGCCATCCGAGTACTGGCGGATGTCTATCTGGAGGGGGATATTCTGGCCAAGGTGGATCGCGCCGGGATGGCCCACGGGTTGGAAGTGCGGAGCCCGTTTCTGGACCGCCGCCTGGCCGAGCTGGTGGCGGCGCTGCCTTCCTCGTTCAAGTTGCGCGGCCGCCGGCGCAAATGGATCTTGCGAAAGACCGTCGGGGAATCCGGTTGGAGCGCCAAACACGGATTCTGGGTCCCGGTCGCGCGGTGGATCCGAGGCGAGCTCGCCGGCTGGTTCGACGACCAGCTGCTCGACCCCGCCGGGTACAGAGACGGGCTGATCGAGCGAAGCGGCGTTGAGCGTTTGCTGAGAACGCATCGCGAGGGCCGCGCGAACCTGAGAAAGCCACTGTGGAATCTGGCGATGTTGTTCGCGTGGAAGCGACGATGGCTGTAGCCAGTGGCGTCGGTCTCGCTCACCTGTCGGCGCTGACGATTGCGGTTTCGCCGATCGATCGTATCGCCGGTGTTCCTCTCGAGCTGCGCCCCGAGCGGCTGTCCGGATTCTGGCGCTCCGTATCGGTGAGCTGGCAAGAATCGGTAGCGACGCTCACTCTCGTGCTCGCTATCGGTTGGCTGGTGTATCTGGCCGGTGGGCTGGTAGCCGATCTGCGGCGCTGGCGTCCGAGCGATTCGCGTCTACGAGCGTGGGCTCTCGCCGGCCTCGGCGTGCTTGCCTGGAGTGTTTTCGTCCGTTTCCAGCTATGCGAGCCCAACATCTTCACCGATGGCGGTTCGGGTTACGGGCGCGTCCTTCGCTACA
>JANQHZ010001075.1 GCA_028282445.1 Candidatus Binatia bacterium
ACCAACGCACCGCCGGTCGTCGACCACCCGGGGTTTATCGCCGCCATCGCCTGGTTTCCCTGGATGCTCTACGCACTGGATCGCTCTCTCGAGCGACCGGTTCCCTGGCTTGCCCTTCTCGCCACCGCGGTGTGCGCTCAGTGCCTCGCCGGATACCCCGAGTTCCCGATCAACAGCAGCATCCTGCTGATGATCGTTGCTCTCTTCCCCACGTCGCCGAAGCCACGGGCACTCCACAAACGACTCGGCATCGCCGCCGCCGGCATCGCGCTCGGCCTCGCGATGGCGGCGATCCAAATCGCGCCGGGCATCGAAACCCTCGTCGAGAGCTCGCGATCTTTGGAGGAAGTGCGCCAGGTCCGCGAAACGATGTTGGCATCAGGAAGCCTGCTGCCCGCGATGCCGGGCCGTTTCGGCTGGGCGATCCTCGCACTGAGCCTCTTATCGATCATCCATCCGGTACGCGGATCGTGGGGATGGGTCGCCGGCGCCGCGCTCTGTATTTTCGCGCTGACCTTTCCCATCAACTTGATGTATCGGTTTCCCCCTTTATCCTATGTCCGCTTTCCGTTCGGCTGGCCCCACCTCTATGCAGTGTTGATCGGCAGCCTGGCGGCGGCTGGAGCCAGTCGCTTGATCGCGGCCGAGCGCTCCTGGCTCCGGTTCGCCGGGCTCGCATTCGTCGGCCTGGGCGTGGTGTCCTGTCTTGCGACCGCCACGCGAGACGGAAGCCGACCCGGAGGATTTCGCCCACCCGATGCGCAGCTGCTGCGAGAACGCGCGAACTTCATGAAGAGCTTTGCGGTTGGGCCGTTCGAGCACGCCCGCTTCATCGCCCCCTGGGACATCAACGCGGGCGTCAGCCTGAAGCACGACTGGCCGACCTCGTGGGGCTACGAGCCGGCGGTGAATCCCAAGCGGATGCGTCGAATCATGAAACTGATCCGCAACGAAGACGCTCCGACTCTGCGTCGCTGGGACGAATCCTGGAGGCGCGCCGACTTGCTCTCGATGGTGGGGGTAGGATTCGTCGTGATTCCGCGCAGTATCGCTCGCCAATACCAACGCGCGGGTTTCACGTTGGCGGCGACCATGCCGGACGCGCAGGGACTCAAGAACAACGTCTTGGTCGCGCGCAAACCCGTGCCACGCGCAAGGATCGTGCGCCGTCTGCTCACCGCGACGAATCCCGAGGACGCCTACCGGCTGACCATCGCGCCGGGACGGGCAAAGGCCCAGACCGCGGTCGTCGAGGGTCAGCCGGCGCTCGCAACGCTCGAACCCGGGCAGAGCGACGTCGTCGACAGCGCGACGATCACCTATTCCGAGCCGCATGAAGTACACGTCTCGGCCGATCTCGCGGAACCGGGACTGCTCGTCTTGAGCGACGCATTCTTCCCGGGTTGGGTTGCGACCGTCGACGGCGATCCCACCGAGGTGTACCGGGTCGACTACCTCTTCCGCGGAGTCGCGCTCGGCGCCGGGTCGCACGAGGTCGAGTTCCACTACCGCCCGAGCTCCGTACGGATCGGAGCCATCGTCTCCACGATTGCGTTGACGATTTGCATCGGGCTCACCCTGCTTGGTCGCTCGCAGCGCAACTCTGCGGCCTCATGACCCGGCGCGCCACCGCGCGCGATTGGGATTTACTCGCGAGATGTGAAATCAGACGCCGATGGCAACAGCGACGGATTCCGGCAGCGACGAGGTGGGCGCCGTAGAAACAGGCAATCGCGCTTCGAAAGCGAGCGGAGGTTCGATCGCACTGTTGCTGGCCGCGCTCTCCGTCCTGTTGTTTCGAGCAATCGATGAGGCTTGGGTGGGCGAAGACGCGTTCATCACCTTTCGCGTCATCGACAACTTCACAAACGGTCTGGGACTGC
>JANQHZ010001130.1 GCA_028282445.1 Candidatus Binatia bacterium
GACGCCGGCTGAGTCGAAAGACTCCCCCATGGAAGTCGTCGACGACTTGCGGGAATTGCTCGCCATCCTTCCGGAGGCGTGGCGCAGTGGTCTGGGCGAGTACGGAGATCTCGACCTGCTCAGCGAGGTCGTGTGCGATCTAGGCAGGTGCCCCGAGGCCCGCTTCCCGGATGGTGTCCGGGTGCTGGCAAAGGAGCCCGTGACCCGGCGCGACCTCGATGCAATGGGCGACCGGGTCGGTGACTTCGCTAGCGACAACCGCGCCGGCATCGAGCGGACCTTGCACCGCATCTCGGCTTTGCGCAATCGCCGTGGAGCGATCGTGGGTTTGACCTGTCGGGTCGGTCGAGCGGTGTACGGGACGATCGATGCGGTGCGCGATTTCGTCGAGTCCGGCCAAAGCGTGCTGTTGGTCGGTCGCCCCGGGGTCGGCAAGACCACCCTGTTGCGCGATGCCGCCCGCGTTCTCGCCGACGATCTCGACAAGAGAGTCATGATCGTCGATACCTCCAATGAGATCGGCGGTGACGGCGACGTGCCGCATCCGGGAATCGGAAGCGCGCGCCGAATCCAGGTGCCGTCACCCGAACGCCAGCACGATGTCATGATCGAGGCCGTCGAGAATCATATGCCGGAGGTCGTCGTCATCGACGAGATCGGCACCGAGCGCGAAGCGCTGGCGGCGCGCACCATCGCCGAACGCGGTGTGCAGCTGATCGCGACTGCGCACGGCGTCACCCTGGCCAATCTGATCGCCAATCCGACCCTCTCCGACCTGGTTGGCGGGATCCAGACCGTCACTCTCGGCGACGATGAAGCGCGCCGACGCCGCACCCAGAAGACCGTGCTCGAAAGGAAGGCGCCGCCCACGTTCGAGGTCGTCGTCGAGATCCATGATCGCGATCGATTTGCCGTTCACCGCGATGTCGCGGCGGTGGTCGACGAGACTCTGCGCGGCCGGTCGCCGGTGCCCGAGTTGCGTGTGCGCAGGGCCGACGGCGCCGTCCGGATCGAAGAAGCGCCGGCGCCCCAGCCAACCGCGGAGGCGCCGCTCGAGCCCAGCGTGACCAAGCTCTACCCGTACGGCGTGCCGCGCGATCGAGTCGAGCGCGCGATCCGAAATATCTCGGCACCGGCCGAGGTGGTCGACGAAATACGCCAGGCCGACGTCATCTTCGCCTCGAAAACGGTGGCGCGGAAGCACGCCCGGCGGCTGCAGGCCCTGGCCGACAAGAGCGCGCGAGTTCACACGGTCGGATCGAACAGTCTTCCCAAGATCGAACAGGGGCTACGTCGGTTGTTCGGCCGCCGCCGACTCGATCCCGTCAGCAGCGAAGCGCTGCGCGAAGCGGAGGCCGCGATCATCGACGTGTTGTCGTCCACCGATACGGTCTCGCTGGCTCCACGGCCGTCCTCCGTTCGCCGCCTGCAGCATGAGCTCGCAGCGGCCTACGGCTTGGGGTCGCAGAGCATCGGCAGCGAGCCCGGTCGGCACGTCATCCTCTACCCGCGCGGCTTCGAGCCCGACGACGGCGGCGCGGCCCCGGTTGGGGACGCTACCGGCGCTACCCTGGGCGGTAGAAATATCTTGACACCCGGTCGGTGATCGTTGCAGAAATAGGCGACTCTTTCGTCCGTGGTGACGGGAAAGGAAGCGGTGGCGGCGGGATGACGAAAGCGGAGCTGGTGACCGAGCTGGCGGATGTCGCCGGGGTGACCAAGAGGGACGCTTCTGCCGTGTTGGAAGGGTTGGTCGACACGGTCGTCAAGGCAGTCAAGAAGGGAGATCCGGTCAAGATCCCGGATCTCGGCACCTTCCGGAAGGTCCACAGCAAGGCGCGCATGGGACGCAATCCGCAGACCGGCGAGTTCGTGAAAATCCCCGCGCGCAAGAAGGTTCGTTTCACGGTTGCCAAGAGCTTCAAGGAAACGGTCGCCGGCGCCCGGCGGAAGTAATTTCCGAGGATGGGTTTTTTGTCCGAGTGGGGGGCGATACGGTATCTCGGACCTTGTTAGAGAGAACCTGCTAAGGGTTCCGGGCTTGACCATCGGAAGGGGGGACATTCCGGTGGGTGGTGTGTGGAGGTGGAGAGATGAAAGACCGATCGAA
>JANQHZ010001064.1 GCA_028282445.1 Candidatus Binatia bacterium
GACTGTGGACGGCGGCGCGGGCTGATTCAAGGGAGGGTGACGGCGGATCGACGTAGGGCGGCCCCCCGCCCGCCATTCACTGATGCGCCGAAGTTGGCCCGAGGGCCGCCCTACGTCGACGGGGCTCGCAGCGGGAGTCCAGCCGCCGAGTAGATGTCGTCGATCACACGCATGTTGGAAATCGAGTCCTGGCCCTCGGTGGGAAGCGGGCTGCCGTCGCGCAAGGCCGTCGCGAAGGCACGCAGCTGCGCCGTATACGTCGCCGGACCGGAGATGCGCTCGCGCCGCCGGACGCTGCCGGTTCGAACGGTGATCGAGTTGTAAAACTGCGGAGCGACGAAGTTGAAAACGTCGACCGTGCCCAGCTCGCCAACGATGCGGGCGCTCGTGCGCAAGACCTTGGGCGACCACATCGAGTTGAAGATCTGTGCGGTACGCCCGTCGGGAAAGGCCAGCTCGGCTGCCATACTACGGTCGATCTTGGGCGGCCCTTCGACGGCGGACGCGCTCACGACGCTGGGCTCGGCCCCAGCCAAGGTGCGTACGAAATGGATTGGGTAACAGCCGAGGTCCATCGTACCGCCGCCGGCCAGATCGAAGTTGTATCGGATATCTTCGCCGCGAATGATGGGCACGATAAAGCACGCTTCGTAGCGCTGCACGGCGCCGATCTCCCCGGATGCCAGGATCTCCTGCAGCCGCGCGACCAGCCGGTGGTAGCGGTAGTGAAACGCCTCTACCAGGCGACGGCCGGTCTTCTCCGCGACTTCCACCATGGCGGCCGCCTCGTCTGCGTTGGCTGCGAGCGGCTTCTCGCACAACACGTCCTTGCCGGCTTCCATTGCCCGCACGCTCCACACTCCGTGCAACCCGTTGGGCAGGGGGTTGTAGACGACGTCGACCTCCGGATCGGCAATCAGGTCCTGGTAGGATCCGTGCACCGTGGCGATGCGGTGTCGCGACGCGAAGGCGGCAGCCCGCTCGCGGTCGCGCGCGGCTACCGCAGTGACGGCCACGCCGTCGGTCTTCCGGGCCGGAGCCACCAGCGCCATTGGCGCAATCCGAGCGGCGCCGAGAATACCGATGCGGATCGGCCTCGAAGAATCGTAAGTCACGGCAATACCAGCGCAAACCCACAGCACGAGTGCAACCCCGCCGGCGCCGCCGCGAACAACACCCTCGACTCGAGACGCCCGCCGCACTACGGTGCCTGCAAATGATGAGCGGAAAACAGAAGAAATACCTGCGCGGACTGGCACACGACCTGGACCCGGTCGTGCACGTCGGACAGAAGGGCCTGACCGATGCCGTCACCCGGCAGGTCGACGACGCCCTTACCGATCACGAGCTGATCAAGGTGAGAGTGTCGGCCGAATCGCCGATCGATCGGCGCGACGCGGCCGACAGCTTTGCCGACAAGCTCGCGTGTGAGGTGGCCGGCTCGATCGGCCGGGTATTGATCTTGTACCGCGCCAACCCGGACGCTCCGAAAATCCAGGTACCGAACGCCGCCGGCGCGACCATCGAGGAGAGTGCCTGATGTCCTACTACGAACGGCTCAGCGCCCTCGACGCCTCGTTCATCGGGCTCGAGGATTCGAAGTGTCACATGCACGTCGGCGGTGTGTTCATCTTCGACGCCGGACCTTTGACTACGAAATCGGGCGGCATCGATATCGAGCGGATTCGCCGCGGCATCCACTCCCGCCTGCACCAGGTGCCGCGATTCCGGCAGAAGCTCGCCTACCTGCCTTACGAACGTCTGCCGATCTGGATCGACGACGACCGCTTTCGACTTCATTACCACGTTCGCCACTCCGCGCTGCCGCGTCCGGGCGACGAGCGCACCCTCAAGAGAATGGCGGCGCGCATCCAATCGCAGCAGCTCGACCGCTCGCGACCGCTGTGGGAGATGTGGTTCGTCGAAGGACTCGACGGCGACCGCTTCGCCCTCATCACCAAGACCCATCACTGCATGATCGACGGTGTCTCCGGCGCCGACCTCATGTCGGTGATCATGGACCTGAGCCCCGACACGCCGGTGCAGCCGCCCAAGCCGTGGGTCGCCCGCCCCGGGCCGAGCGAGGGCAAGCTCATCGCCGACGAGGTGCGCCGCCGGATCCGCCAGCCCTTCGAGTTGCTCGATGCCGTACGCGACGGTTTGCAGCATCCAGAGAGGGCCTTGCGCGACGCAGAGGAAACCGTCTCTGCGATGATGGAGACCCTCGCCCCGGCGCTCAGCCCGGCCTCCAACACTCCGCTCAACGCCGAGGTCGGCCCGTCGCGCCGCTTCGATTGGACAGAGATGCAGGTCGCCGAGCTCAAGGCGATCAAGAACGTCCTCGGCGGCACCTTGAACGACGTCGTGCTCGCCATCGTCGCCGGAGCGCTGCGGACGTTCTTCAAGGAGCGCGGCCTCGATTCCGACGAGCTCAAAGTCCGGGCGATGGTGCCGGTGAGCGTGCGCAGCGACGACGAGCGCGGCGCGCTCGGCAACAAGATCGCCGAGATGGTCGCCGATCTCCCGGTTCACCTCGACGACCCGGTCAAACGCCTGCGCGCGGTCAGCGCGACGATGGCCGACTTGAAAGAGTCCCGCCAGGCGGTCGGCGCGCAGGTGATGACCGCGATCGCCGACTGGACCGTTCCCAACGTGTTGGTTCAAGCGGTTCGCCTCGCGGCCCGCTCGCGGCCCTACAATCTGGTCGTCACCAACGTCCCGGGACCGCAGATCCCGCTCTACCTGCAGGGATGCGAGATGCTGACAACCTACCCGGTCGTGCCCCTATTCGAGCAACAGGCGCTCGTCGTCGGGTTGTTCAGCTACAACGGCGGCCTCTACTGGGGGCTCAACGCCGACTGGGAAACCGTCCCCGACCTGCACGACTTCGTCACCTACGTCGAGAAGGCCTTTGCCGAGCTGCAACGCCGGGCGGCGGCCACCAAATCCCGCAAAAAAACGCCGGCAAAGCGCAA
>JANQHZ010001163.1 GCA_028282445.1 Candidatus Binatia bacterium
CGCCGTCCAGCAAGTCGGTGAGCTCGCGGCGCAGCCGTTGCACGTTGCCGATCTCGATCCGACCCGCGATTGCGACCGAAAGCCCCTCGGCCGCACGGCTGGAAGCGACCTGGTATCCCGATTCGTTAGCCACGCCGGTAACTTACCAGCTATCTCCGACAACTGGGAGCCTGCAGCTGCGCTCCCCAGCCCTGAGCTCCCGAATACCACCGCAGCCTCTGCCCTCCACTAGACGATTCCCTCCGCGGCGAGCTCTTGCAGCTCGACTTCACCCAGGCCCAGCAGGTCTCGGTACACCTCCGTGTTGTGCTCGCCCAGCGCTGGTGCGGGACGGCGGACGGCTCCGGGTGTTTCGGAGAAGCGGGGATACACGGCCGGTTGCTTGATCGGCCCGGCCCGCGGATCGTCGACAGTGACGAAGCTCTCGCGCGCCACGTAGTGGGGGTCGTTGACGATGTCCTCGATGTTGAGAGCTCGTGCCACCGGGACGTCCCGCTCGAGCATGATACTCTCGATCTCTTCGGCGGTGTGTTGCTTGCACCAATCGGCGACGATGCCGTTGATGGCGTCCGAGTTCTCGGCGCGTTTCGGCAAGGAGGCGAAACGAGGATCGTCGACCAGCTCGGGCCGGCCCATCGCACTGGCGAGGCGTGGGAAGAGCTGATCGCCGGGGGCGGCGATCGAGATGAACTGCCCGTCGGAGGTTTCCCAATTGTCGAGCGGGGCCGAGTTGGCGAGTCGATTGCCGCTGCGGCCGCGCACGATTCCGAGCTTATCGTAGGCGGGGAGGGTGTGCTCGAGGACGCGAAAGAGCGATTCGTAGAGTGTTAGATCGACCGATTGACCACCGCCGCGCTGAATGTCGCGATTGTAGAGCGCGATCATGATCGACAGCGCGTTGAAAACGCCGGTGAGATAGTCGGCGATGATGATTCCCGGTCGGACCGGCGGACGATCGGCGTATCCCGTCAGGTAGAGCAGGCCGCTGAAGCTGATGCCGTTTCGGTCGAGTCCCGGTCGCTGACTATACGGGCCGGTCTGACCGTACACCGAGGCGCGCGTCAGGATCACCCCGGGATTGCGGGCCGCCAGGTCCTCGTACCCGAGCTTCCATTTCTCCATCGTGCCGGGGCGAAAATTCTCGACGACCACGTCGCACTTCTCGACCAGATCGAGAAAGATCTCGCGTCCGCGTTCCTTGCGCAGGTCGAGAGTGATCGATTTCTTGTTGCGGCCTTCCACCGACCACCACAGCGAGTATCCGTCGGCGAACGGTCCGATATTGCGCATGAAGTCGCCGCGCCCGGGCAACTCGACCTTGATGACGTCGGCGCCGAAGTCGGCCAGCAGAGTCGCCGCGAAAGGTGCCGCGATACGAGTCCCAATATCGAGAATCCGAATTCCCTCGAGCGGAAGCTTGGCCATGGGTTTTCTTAGGCGATTCGGCGGTAGGGAGTCGAGCGGCCCGGGGTCAAGCGGCTTCGCCGCGTCCCAAGGTCCTCCTGCGCCAAGGCGCGGAGGACCGTCCCAAGACGGATGCTCGCTGCGCTCGCCTCCGTCGTCCCAAGCGCGGCTCTGCCGCGCGATTGAGATGGGGTCGGCGCGCAGCGCCTTGGGACCGCGACTAAGTCGCGTTGGGACGCGGCGAAGCCGCTTGGGACGGCGCGCTAGCGCCTTTGAAAAGCCGGCCTGGACGCAGAGCGTTTAGGCTGGCTTTTCTTCCGCTATTGTTCGCTCGTACAGCTCGACGGCGTCGCGATTGCCGATGATGAGCGGCACCCGCTGGTGAATATCCTGCGGCTGCATCTCGAGGATCGACTCGTATCCGGTCGAGGCGTAGCCGCCGGCGTTCTCGACGATGTAGGCAAGCGGTGCTGCTTCGTAGAGGAGGCGAAGCTTGCCCTTCCCGGTTGCGGCGTCCGCCGGATAGAGGAAGATGCCGCCCTTCAGCAGGTTGCGGTGAAAGTCGGCGACCAGCGATCCGATGTAGCGCGACTTCATACCGCCGAGTGGACTGGAATCGGGCGATTTGACGTGCTCGACGAAGCGCTGCGTACCCGGCGTCCACTTGCTGCTGTTTCCCTCGTTGGCGCTGTAGGTGCCGCATTTTGCGGGGATACGGATGTCCTCGTGCGAGAGCAGGAACTCGCCCACGGACGGGTCCAGGGTGAAACCGTGTACGCCGTTGCCGGTCGTGTAGACCAGCATGGTCGACGATCCGTAGATGACATACCCGGCTCCGGCAAGCTCGCGAGCCGGACGCAGGAGATCTTTCTCATCGCCCTGAGAGCCGTCGTCCACCTTGCGACGATGAATGGAGAAGATCGTGCCGATGCTCACGTTGACGTCGATGTTGGACGAGCCGTCGAGTGGATCGAAAGCCACGGCATACTTGCCGGGGTAATAGGGCTCGGGGATGCCGATCGGGTCGTCGACCTCCTCGGAAGCCATGATGCCGACATGGCCGGAGCG
>JANQHZ010000003.1 GCA_028282445.1 Candidatus Binatia bacterium
CTTGCATGACGGCGCAAATCGCCGACGAGCCGTAGCGAATGGTTCCGGAGCGCTCCGCCTCCAATCCGATCATGAAGCCGGGTTCGTCGACGAAGCTGACGACCGGTAGATGAAAGGTGTCGCAGAGCTGGACAAAGCGCGAGTACTTTTGCGCTCCGTCGGCATCCATCGAGCCGGCGTTGTAGCGCGGGTCGTTGCCGAGCACCCCGACCGGTTGGCCGTTCAACCGCGCCAACGCAGTGATTTGCGACGGACCGTAGCCGGCGGTCAGCTCGAAGTAGGAACCGCGGTCGACGACGTGGCGGATCAGTTGTCGCATGTCGTAAGCGCGTTTGCGGTTGCGCGGGACGATGTCGATGAGCGCCTCGTCGCAGCGCTCGACCGGGTCGTCGTTGCGCCAAACTGGTGCAAGGCTGTCGACATTGCTCGGTAGATAGCTCAGAAAGCAGCGGATGGCTTCGATCGCGCCGCGTTCGTTCTCGGCGACGCCGTCGACCGCACCGCTGGCGGCATGGATGTCGGCACCGCCGAGCTCGCGCTTGGTGAGCTTCTCGCCCAACCCACGCTCGACGACCGCGGGACCCGCCACCATCACCTGCGAGGTGGCGCGGCTCATCACGGCGTAATGGGAACACACCAGTCTCGCGGCAGGTAATCCGGCGACCGGGCCCATCGCCGCCGACGCTACCGGGGCGATGGTGAGCGCGCTTGCGACCGACGCGAAACGCGGCGTCGCGAAAACCGGATCGCCGGTCGGCGCCCGGCCTTGCTTGCCGGTGCCGCGGACGCTACCGCCGCCGCCCTCGAGCAGGCGCACCAGCGGCAGTCGATACTGACACGCGAGCTCCTCGGCGTAGACGCTCTTGCGCAGGCCGGCCGGCGTCGGCGAGCCGCCGCTCTGGGTGAAGTCCTCGCCGCCGACGACACAGGGGCGGCCGTCGATGTCGCCGATGCCGAGAACGTAATTGGCCGGTGTGAAGCTGCGCAGCTCGCCGTTCTCGTCGACCTCCGAATGTCCGGCGATCGGCCCTTGTTCGCGAAAGCTCGCCGGGTCGACCAGCGCCTCGATGCGCTCGCGAATGGTCATGCGACCCTTCTGGTGATGGATTTCGACGGCGTCCGGACCGCCGTGTTGCCCTGCGAGCGCTCGTCGCTGCTCGATACCGTCGACCTCGGGCTTCCAACTCATGAGGGTCTTTTACCGGGAACCCGATCGGATTGGGAACCTCTCCGCCTCAGCCCTGACCTCGATCAATACGTTGACCCCGGTGGCGATTTGATCGAGAGATCGTGGACGGAGGTTTTATGGAAGCGATCAAGCGAGTGTTGCACCACTGGATGGTGGCGGTCGGCCGCATCATGTCGAGATTCCTACCCGATCGCGTGCCGGTGACGTTCGTCGGCGACGACGCGGTGCGCGAGCTCAGCGGATCGATCGCCGACATGGGCATTGAGAAAGTACTGATCGTGACCGATGCGATGCTGGTCGATGTGGGTATTGTCGATCGCGTCACCAAGTCTCTCGGTGAGGCCGGGGTTTCCAGCTCGGTGTACTCGGGAGTCGAGCCGGATCCGACCGTCGACCACGTCGAGGCCGGCCTGGCGCAGCTCGAACGCGACGCTTGTGACGGCGTCGTGGCCGTCGGCGGCGGCTCTCCAATGGACGCGTCGAAGATGATTGCGGCGATGGCTACCAACGGCCGGCCACTCGACAAGCTCGAAGGGATGCTGAAGGTGAAGCGCAACACGCTGCCTCTCTTCGCTGTGCCCACCACCGCAGGTACGGGCTCGGAGGCGACCGTGGCCGCTGTGGTGTCGGACCCGAGGACGCATGCCAAGAAGTTCTACCTCGATCCGAAGCTAATGCCGTCGATGGCGGCGCTCGACCCGGGGTTGATGACCGGGCTGCCGGCGCCGGTGACCGCCGCCACCGGGATGGATGCGCTCACCCACGCGGTCGAGTCCTTCGTCGCTGAAACCTCCAACGAACAGACCGAGGCCTACGCCAAGATCGCCGTGCGCCTGGTGTTCGCGAACCTGCCCAAGGCGTACGAAAACGGCGAGGATCTGGCCGCCCGCAAGGCGATGGCTCTGGCTTCATACTACGCCGGAATTGCCTTTACGCGCACCAGCGTCGGCTACGTACACGCCATCGCCCATAACTTTGGCGCGCTCTACCGGACTCCGCACGGGCTGGCCAATGCGATCGCATTGCCGCACGTACTGGAGTTCTCGAAGAATGACGCGACGCCGCAGCTGGCCCGATTAGCCGAGTTGATCGGTCACAGCGAAGGCTCGGATGCGGAGAAGGCGGGCCGTTTCATCGAAGCCGTGCGCGACTTGATGGCGCAGGTCGGGATTCCCTACACACTACAAGCGCTGCGACCGGACGATATCCCGGCGATTGCGAAACGCGCCTGCGCGGAAGCGTTTCTCAATTACCCGGTGCCGCGTTACATGCCGCAAGGCGAGTGCGAGCTCTTGCTCCGCAAGATTCTACCGTCTGAAAGCGCGGCTCAAAGCTGAGGATCCGCTTTCGCCGCTCTCAGACCTCGCGGTAGATGGTGCCGCGGCTGCGCACTTTGTCCAGAATCGACGGGTCGAAGGGCTCCATCTCGTAGCCTTGTGGATGGGGCGGGCGCGGCTCGATGCCGAGCGCTTCCATCACCTTCGGGTGCTGGTAGTAGCCCGAGTAGGCGTGAAACACGAGTGTCGGGACAAAGCCGGGTTCCTTCTCCTGGATCTGTTCGAACGCCGGATCGACGCCGCCGCATCGGTCGATCAGCTCGCTGAAGGTCGCCAAGGCCGGCAGCAGGCCGAGTTGCTGAGCCGGATTGGCGCGCAGCAGCTCCTCGACGAAGTCGGCGATGCCGAGCTCTCCGGCTCCCGGCAGGCCGTGTCGATCGCTTGCCGGAATGATGCGGTCGAGTGCCGCCGTCAGGTGGTCGCGTTGGGTGTCGGTCAGCTTGAAGTCACTGTCGCTCATCGTCATTGCGCCTCAGTCGAAGAGATTGGCCAGGTTCTTCTTGATCGTGTCCGCGATGTACAGGCTCAGCGCCTGGATGGTGTTGGTCGGGTTCACGCCGCCGGAGGTTGGGAAGATACTGCCGTCGATGATGAACAAGTTGCGGACGTCGTGACTGCGTCCCCATTCGTTGACGACGGACGTTTCCGGCTCCTCGCCCATGCGTGCGGTTCCCATGAGGTGCCAGCCGGCGACGCCGAGCGGGGCTTCGGTCATGAAGTCGACCGCTCCCGCCGCGGCAAGTACTTCCTGACCGCGTGCGACCCCGTGCTCGAGCATGCGGGTGCTGTTCTCGCTCAGGCGATAGTTCACCTTGGGCGCCGGGATCCCATTCGAGTCGACCAGATCGGGGTCGAGCGTAATGCAATTGTGCTCTTCCGGCAGGTCCTCGCAGATGATCACCATTCCCGCCGTACGGTCCCATAGCGAGGCGTAACCGTCGTGGTGGTCCGAGCCGAAGGGGATGTGGCCGGATCCCATTCCGGAGATCGCGGTGAATACCGGGCCCATTCCGCGCAGCATCTCGAAGGAGTAGCCGCGTAAGAACCCACGCGACGGCTCGCTCTCATAGAACTCCTGGCTGATGATGCAGCAGCCGGTAGCGCCTTTGTAGCCTTCGAGTGGCTCGGGAAAGATTCCTCGCACGAGACCGTAGGGATGGAACATCAGGCGTTTGCCGACCAGGCCGCTGCGATTGGCGAGGCCGTCGGGGAAGTGTTTCGACTTCGAGTTGAGCAGGATGCGCGGTGTGCCGATACCGTTGCAGGCCATGACGACGATCTCGGCCTTTTGGTGATGCTCGACTCCCTCGCCGTCGTAATAGATGACGCCGTCGGCCATGCCGTCATCGCGAACGGTGATCTCACGCACGCGGCAGCGCGTCTTCAAGCGGACTCCGGCACGTTCGGCGAGCGGCCAATAGGTCACGTCGGTGCTGCCCTTGGCGCCCTGCGGGCAGCCGAGCAGGCAGGTGCCGGCGTTGATGCAGGCGGCGCGACCCTCGTAGTCCTCGCTGATGATGGCGCTGTCGGAAGGCCACCAGTGCCAGCCGAGCTTGTCGAAGCCTGAGGCGAGTGTGGAACCGAGCTTGCCGAGCGGTAGCGGCGGCAACGGCAGCTCCTTCGGTGGGTAGGCCGGGTCGCCGGCCATTCCGGACACTCCCATCATGCGAGCGTTGAGGTCGTAGTAGGGCTCGAGATCCCGGTACTCGATCGGCCAGTCGTCGGCAACGCCGTCGAGAGTGCGCACTCGAAAGTCGGAAGGATGCAGGCGAGGGAAGTGGGCGGCGTAGAGAACCGTGCTGCCGCCGACGGCGTTGAACATCGACGCATGGATCGGCGACTCGGAGTCGTTGACCGGATAATCCTCGCTGCGCCCCCGCTGGTTCGGGCTGAGTCCGAAGTCGCCGAACTGCCGCGTCTCCCAGTCGTGGCCGATGCCGGGGTAGTCGTCGGACTTCACCCAATCACCTTGCTCGAGACACAGGATGTTCATCTTGGTGTCAGCCATGCTCCAAGCGAAGGCAGCGCCGGAAGCTCCGGCGCCGATGATGAGAACGTCGACGGTGTCGTCGGTCATTGGCGATCCCCTATGATGATCCTGCTGTTGAGCATGCGCATCCCTGGCTATCGCGAATCGGAGCCTGGGAAAAGGCTCGACGAACGAGGCCGACCTTGCAGGGCGGCAACGGGCGGGCGGCAAGTCCCCCGTTCGGTCTCGCGTCCGAGGGGCTCGTTCGCCCAAGAGTCCATTGGACAAATAGGACGGGCCGTTAAGTGCGAAGCCCGATGCGTCTGGCTTAGTCGCGGCGGGTGTGCCATGTCTGCCGGATGCGAAGACTGCTCGGCAGTGTTGTCCTGGCTACAGTACTCGCTGCGCTGTCGTCCTGTCGGGGCGAGGCTCCTACCCGAAACGATTCTGCGCCCAGGCCGAACATCGTGATGGTGCTGATGGATACTCTACGGCCGGATCACCTCAGGGCCTATGGGTACGAGTCGGATACGGCGCCGTTTCTGACCGCGCTGTCCAAGAAGGGAGTGGTGTTCTCCGAGGCGATCTCCAGCTCGTCGTGGACAGCGCCGTCAACAGCCTCGCTGTTCGTCGGGGGCTATCCCACGTTCCATGGTGTCGTTGAGGGATTGATGGCGAACAAGGTTCGAGCGTCCGAAGCCCCCTTGCCGATGCGGATCGAGATCAATCGCATCCCAACGGATATTCCTACTTTGCCTGAGATCTTGCGCGACAACGGCTATCGAACCTTCGGTGTCGGGGCTAATCCCAACATCGGGCCGGAGATCGGGTTCTCGCGTGGGTTCGACCGCTTCAAGAGGGTAGCGCCAACCATGGGGCTGGCGCATGCGAGTGCAAAGCAGGTTCACGCGGCTCTTTCTGGATGGATTCCCGAAATTCGCGGCAGCGATCCCTATTTCGTCTATCTTCACTACAACGACCCGCACGCTGGCTACGCTTTCGCCTCGCCACCGACGATGCTCAAGCACGTCAGGGAGGCCGCGCCGGCCGCTCGGGTGGCGTCGTACGATGCCCAGATCCGGTATCTCGACGAGTGGATCGAGCGGAGCTTCGCGGCACTCGGGGTCGCCGAGGACACCTTGGTAGTCTTCGTTTCGGATCATGGCGAGGGGATGGGTGAGCACGGTCGCATTGGTCACGGTTGCTGTTCTCTGCACGGCGAAGTGAATCGGATCGCGATGATGTGGATCGCTCCGAGGCTCGGCCTGGCGGCGAGACGAGTCGACGCCAACGCGAGTATCGTCGATGTCCTACCGACCGTTCTCGACTTACTCGAAATTCCCGCGGGAGAATCGCTCGACGGTCGCTCTCTGCTCGAACTGATGAGGGGCGCGGAATCCCCCGACCAGGGGGAATGGGAGGCGCGATCTCTTCTCGCCCACCGTGCTCACGTCAAGAAGAAGTTGGAATCATGGGCAGTGGTCCGCGGACGGCATAAGTTGATCGAAGGTGAGGATGGCCTGGTTCGCTTGTTCGACGTTCGCGCCGATCCGGGGGAGCAGCACGATCTCTCCGAGCAGCATCCCGACACGGTCGAGTCCATGCGATCGGACTTGGACAAGCTTCGCGCCGCACGGCGCGTCGAGTCGGAGACGAGCATTGGCGAGCTGTCGGTAGCCGACCAAGAGCGTTTGCGAGCCCTTGGTTATGTTCACGATTGAGAAGCTCGGCGGACGCGCCCAGCCCGGATCATTCAGTGAGTTGAGGAAGCGTCCGCGGAAGTGCGGGATCGATGAAGTCATTGCAGCAACCGGCTCGATCGGACGATCGACAGAGTGTCGTTGGCGTCCAACCCCGAAGAACGGTCGCTACCTCTACCGGGACAATGGTTTTGGTCGGCGTCTTCTCAGAGTTCACGAAAGTTGCGGGCCAGCCCTCTAGATCCAACCTTGTGCTTCCGCGGCGGCGTCGCGAAGCGTCGTCGGCGTGCCCAGCAGCTGGCGGTCGACGCCGACTCTCTTGAACCAGTAGTGCAGGTTG
>JANQHZ010000028.1 GCA_028282445.1 Candidatus Binatia bacterium
GGGGTCAAAGGCCTGGTTCCCCGGCCCCTCCTCCCCGTACCGCGCCACAAACGCGCTCAGATCCATCTCGTCCACCGCGTCCGAGACGAAAAACGCCAGGTGCCCCTCAGGCAGCCATTCCCGCAGCGACGGCGGTAGCAAATACCCCTGATCCGCTTCGTACGGCCGAAACTCGCGTCCCATGCCCCACTCTACGATATCTCAGCCTGCTTTTCTTCTGCCGCGCAGACTCCTAGCAGCCCGTTGGAAAAGTAAGCCGCCGACGAGCAAAGTTCCGCGTCCATCCGGTCGAACACACCTCGCGTGCGGGGTCGAGCTTGCTCGAGCTCCGGCGCGATGGAATTGTGCGTCCATGTTCCTCGCTGCTCTCGCTCTTCTCATTCTGCTCGCGGCTTGCGGCGATTCCTCCGACGACGGCAGCGCGATTGCCGCCGCCCGCGAGGCGTGCAGCGCCGCAGCCGAGTATCGGGAAAGCTCCTGCGCGCGCCAGTGCCCGCGCTTGGCGGACGCCGCCGCCCGCGCGGATTGTGAGTCGACCTGCGCGGACGACGCGAGCGACACCCGCGCGCGCTGTGCAGCCGACATCCCGGCAGAGACGATCAGTTGCCGGATAGCGGGATGCGACGACCAGATCGACACCTGCCGGTCGGACGCCGCGCAAGCTTTCGACGCCTGCACCGCTGCCTGCGGAGGCAGTGAGCTGCGCTGCCTGGCTGCCTGCGAGGAGGCTCGCGCCGACGACGAGGAGGCATGCGGATTCGCCGCCGCCGAAATCGTCCGTGCGCCGGCGGCTACTCCAAAACTCCCGATCGGTCGACCCGCCGACCTTTCGGTTCTACTCGACGCCGAAGAGCTCGCCGTGGTCGAAGCCGCCGACCGGCGCGCCGAGACCTTGCGGAGTCGCCCGCTGCGGCTGTCGATCGGCGCCGCAGATACCACGGTGCGCATCACCCAAGTGGGGCACGATTTCGAGTTCGGCTTCCCGGTTGACTTTCGCGAGTTCGACGGAGCTCCCGAAGATCTCGAAACCTACGGTGGGATGGCCAGTGGCCTGACGAATCTGATGGTGGCCGAAACCAGCTTGAAGTGGCGCAACGCCGAGCCGCAACGCGACGAGCCTCGCTTCGACCTCGCCGACGACGAGCTGGCCTGGGCGAACGAAAACGGCTTTCCCGTCAAGGCCCACGTCTTGCTTTGGGGCAACGCACCTCCGGTCGCGTCGGGAAGCGGCACGCCGGAGTGGCTGCGGGATCTCTTTCCAGAAACCGATCTCAGCGATCGCGAGGCCGATGAGCTACGCGAGCTCATCCGCAAGCGAATCGACGAAGTCGTCGGCCGCTACAGCGGACGCATCGGGGTCTGGGAAGTCACCAACGAGATGCTCAACCCGCTGACGTCGTGGTTCTCGGCGCGCCTTGGCCAGGACATCGTCGACGACGTTTTCCGCTGGAGTCGGGAAGCCGACCCCGGAGCAGAGCTGGTATACAATGAGTGGATCAGCGAGATTTTCACCGGTCTACCGGGGCCCGACGCATCCGCGGTGCGCGACCGCATCGTCGAGCTGGTCGACGATGGAGTGCCGATCGATGTTCTCGGCGTCCAGGGACATTTCGCTCCCGGCCTGGTCAACGTCGGCGTCGAGGTCGACCTGTCTAAGCGAACCCGAATCGACGACTATGCGGCGGCGCTCGACACACTCGCCGAGGCCGGGCTGCCGATTCACATCACCGAGGTGACCATCGCCGCGCCCGACGAGCCGGAGGCGCGGGCCGCTCAGGCGGAGGCCGTCATGCGGCTCTGGTGGGGGCACGAGTCGGTCGAGCAGGTCGTTTTCTGGAGCCTGTGGAACAAGCTCGGTCCGCGCAGCCACCTCAACCTCGGCGTCTACGACGACGAAGGAAACCTGAACAGACACGGCGAAGCGATCCTATCGCTGATCAACGATCGCTGGCGCACCCGCGCCGAGGTCACCACCGACGACTCCGGAACCGCCGAGCTGCAGGTGACACTCGGCACCTATGTGGCGCAGTGGACGAGCGAGAGCGGCCCGGTTCACATCCGCTTTCACGTCGGACGTGGCCCCGGCCGATTGACCGTGGCGGCAGTGGGACACTAGCCCTCGCCGCGGCGGCACGGACACAGCCCGAGCAGCGGAGCCGACGTACTCGATTCAAGCTTGAACTCGTGCGATGCATGGAGGTCATGAAGCAAACGACATCGACCGTCTTGGCGGCCGCTGCCGCCCTGCTGGCGGTAACCGTCACACCGCTGAACGCTCAGCAATGCCCCGGTGACTGTGACGGCGACGAGCTCGTCGGCGTCAACGAGCTGGTGCGTTCGGTCAACATCGCGCTCGCGATGGCGCCGGTCGAAACCTGCGCCGCGGTCGACACCGGTTTCGACGGCGCCGTCGGCATCAACGAGCTGATCGGCGCCACCCGGCGCGCGCTCGACGGATGTCCGGAGTCGCGATTCCGCTTCGTCGCCTTTGAGAACGCTGCAGACGACCGCCCCGACTTCGTCGGCGGCGACTTCGTCGAGGCCGACGTATGTCGCAACCTCTGCATCGACGGCCTTCCCGAACCCTACTCACCCACCCTCGTCGACGCGCTGATCCAGGCCAGCGGCGAAGGCACCACCCTGGTCACCAGGGTCGACACGATCTACCCGGGCAGCGGCGTGCCGCCTTCTCGCGACGACACACGTCACCTGGTGTCGGCCAGGTACTGTAGCAACATCGACGGCTTTCCGTGCAACGGCGACGACGACTGCGGGGTGGCGGACGCCTGCGTACCGGCGCCGACCAGCATCGCCTTCACCCTGCTCGACCTGGCTAGGAAGGAAACGCTCGCGGACGGAGCCTGCGGCCAAGGCATCGAGCTCGAAGAGTCTTCGGTCCTGGTCCGCATCCAGATCACCGACGGCGATCAACCTCCGATCGAGCTCATCGCCGGAACGACCCTGATGACCGACGACTTCGACAATTGCGACTTCTAGTGTTCCGACTCGGGACAGTAGCCGCTCACCCTGTCGGCGCGATTGCTTTCAACGCTCCTTCGAGCATCTCGTATGGGGCGCCCTGCGGAAGGTTGACGAGGGCGAGGCCCATGCCGTTCGACTGCCATTCGGCGAGCTGCTCGCGGCAATGCTCGGCCGGGCCGCAAATGGCGATCGCGTCGATCAGCTCGTCGCTGACCGCGGCCGCGGCCTGCTTGCGTTCGCCGTTATTGTACAGATCGCGTACGAGATCGGCGTTCTCCTGGAACCCGAAACGGCAGAACATCGCGTGGTAGTACGTGCCCATTCCGCCGATGTAGAAGGACACGAGCGGCTTGATCATGGACCGAGCAAAGTCGAGATCGTCGACCGGCACCACTGCCACGAATGGCGCGAGCTCGATTTCACTCGGGTCGCGCCCGACTTCGCGCGCCCCCTCCTCGACCCATGCCAAACCGTCGGCGAAGTTCTTGTAGGGCCAAAAGGTCGGAACCCACCCGTCGGCACTGCGTCCGATTTCGTTGATCGCCTTGTGCTGAAGCGACGCGACGTAGATCGGGATGTCGGCTCGGGTCGGCGTCATCGCCAGCTCGAAGTGGCGTAGATCGGCGAGAGTGCTCTGGTCGGGGCTCAGCCGCTCGCCTTTCCATAGGGTACGGAGAATACCGATGGTTTCGCGCATGCGCGTGAGCGGCTTCTTGTAGGGAATGCCGTGGAAGTTCTCGATGACGTTTTTGCCGCTCGTCCCCAGTCCGAGGATCGCCCGCCCCTCCGAGATCTCGTCGAGAGTCGCGGCGCTCATCGCCAGCAGGCCGGCCGAGCGACTGAAGATATTCGCAATGCCGGTCGCGAGACCGATCCGCTTGGTGTGCACGGCGATCTCGGTGAGCAACTGAAACTGCTCGTATCCCCACGCTTCAGGAATCCAGACCGAGTGGTAGCCGAGATCCTCGGCGAGCTGCGAGGTCTTGAGGACGACCTTGCGGTCGTACTGCTTCCAGAAGGGAACGATTCCTAGCTTGACCATGGGCATGCTCCTCTCGCGCAGCGATCATGCATCACCAGCTCGGCGTCCACAATGCGGTGCGTGCACGACCTCCCCCTTTGAAAAAGGGGGATTGGGGGGGATTTGCCGAATGGGGTCTCAAAATCCCCCCGCCCCCCCTTTTTCAAAGGGGGGCACTGATCTCGACCGGCCGTCGGTGGACGGCGCGCGGTCAATGTGATCCACGAATTCCATGAACACCGCACCGAACGAAGGACTGGTTCGCCTAACCCACATCATCTACGCGCTGCACGCCTTCAGCGCGATCATGGGCGTGATCTCCTCGGCCGCCGTGGTGACCGCGTTTCTCAGTGGATGGCCCTCGATCCTGGCGGTCCTGCTCAACTACGTGAAGCGATCGGACGTTCGCGGAACCTACCTGGACTCGCACTTCCGTTGGCAGATCCGGACGTTTTGGTTCGCCCTGCTGTGGCTGGTGATCGCCTCCATCATGATCGTCACCATCGTCGGCATCCCGCTGGCCTGGCTGATCGTACTGGTCACCGGCATCTGGGTCCTCTACCGCATCGGCCGCGGCTGGCTCGCCCTCAACGAAGCACGCGAAGTGGGGGGCTGACGCGGCGACGCGAACGCCGGCGCCGGCCGAGAGGCACCAAAGTTCCCAGTCCGGCCCTAGGTTGCCCCCCTTTGAAAAAGGGCGGTTCGGGGGGATTTTGAGATCGCTTCCGGTAAATCTCCCTCAGTCCCCCTTTTCAAAGGGGGAGGTCATCCGCGAACCGGTTGCGATCATTCATCGACGGCTTCTTCCAGGGGGACGTCGTTTCTTCGGCCTCATCGCCGATTGCGGATCGCGCGGCGGACCCGTAGGCTCTGCGAGTTCGGGAGGGGATGATGACGGACCTGGAGAGACTTCTCATCGAGCGTGAGTGCGAACGCTTGGTAACGCGCTACTGCCACCTGGTCGATCACGGTGAGGCGGCGAAGGTGGCCGACCTCTTCGACGAAAATGGCATCTGGCGGTCCCCCGACGTGACGATGCGCGGCTTCGACGAGATCCGTGAAGGTTTCGAGGCCCGGCAGTCGCACCGCCGACGCATGTCGCGACACGTCTGCAGCAATCTTGCGATCGACGTGATCGACGAGCGCAACGCCACGGGCTGCGTCTATATGACCCTGTATCGCCACGACGGTGAGCCCGAACGCGAGGTATCGCCGTTGGTCGGACCGGTGATGGTCGGCGAATACCGGGACAGGTTCGTCCGGACCATATTCGGCTGGCGCTTCGCCGAGCGCGAGACCGTCGTCAGCTTCCTCAGCGAATCGGATTGACGACCGCCGATTCTACGGCGGACCTTTCGCCGCGCAGACCAAGCAGCGGCGAGATTCCGAGTGGAGTTAGGAATCCTAATCCGAGGGCGCCTCAGCCGGCTGCGGATTGAATCCCTTTTTTCCTTCTCATCGATTCGAGGTCGTTGTAATTCTGCCCTATCGGCGATCGAGGCGGGGGCAGCACCCGCCGGGAAGGGGGGCGTCACGAGCCAAGTACTCACGAGGAGAAGCGAGGCCGTCGATTCCGGCCTTGCCGAGTGCGACACGCGGAGCTCGGGGGAAACTGTCGTGCGTCGCCAAGGCGGAGTGGTGTGGTGCCCGAACCGCAAGGACGAAGCGGTCGTCAGCGTCATTGAGCGCACTGGGCCGGAGGGCGAGGTGCGGTACGTCCAATGGTGCTCGAGAATCGGCCTGGACGATTGCGGCCAGGAGTGCATCTGCCAGACGGCCGAGCCGGTCGAGGGATAGCCGGCGCAGCTCGTAAGCCAACACGCCGTCCCCTGTCAGGGGGTGTCGATTTCTTCGTCACTACGTTGCCCCCCTTTGATGGGGTGTCGAAAAATTAGCCATAGACGT
>JANQHZ010000033.1 GCA_028282445.1 Candidatus Binatia bacterium
CGACCAGCGCTATTTCCGCGAAGATCACGCGGTACCGGAAGGCCCTCCCAATTCCGCCACCGCCAAGGTCACGCCGAACAGCGCCATCGGTTCCCGAAACTTCGCTCTCAAATCGGGTTTCGACGAGATCGAGGAGGAAGTCGCCCCGAGCATGCTGGGAGCGTCGCAAAAGGAGTGGTTCATCGACGCCGTGCGCGGATCCGAGGCAACTTGGAAGATCTGGGGCAACGAAGTGCAACTCTGGCAAATGGCGCTCGACCTGTCGGGCTTCACGTCGATTCCGGATACCTTCCGGGGACTGTTCTATTTCACCCTCGACCAGTGGGACGGCTACCGCACCGAGCGACGCGAAGTCCTCGAAGCGCTCTCTGGGGTCGAGAACCTGGTCGCAATCACCGGCGATATCCACGCCTTCTTTGCAGCCGAGCTCCACACCGATTTCGATGCGCCGTCCGACCCACCGGTCGGGGTCGAGTACGTCTGTGCCGGAATCTCATCGTTGTCGGTCGAGGGAATCACCGGAGCCACGGTCGCCTCAGACCCGCTCCTGGTCAGCCTCGGATTGCTCGACCTCGTGCCGATGTCCGCCGACATCCTTCGCTCCACCAACGCCGCCTACCTGCGCCATGTCGATACCGACGCCAACGGAATCGGCATCGTCGACGTGCGCGGCGCGACGGCGGTCGAGGTAACCTTCCTGCGCGTCAGCGACGTGACCAACCCGAGCTATACGGATCAGGTAATCGAACGTCGCCGCTTCCGCACGCCGGCCGGAAGCAACCGCGTGGAAGCAATGGACGAAGCCTGACCACACGTTGATGATTTGGCCGGGCTGTCCGCGTGAAGGCCGGGTTGGTGGCGACCTCTAGGCACGGCGAATAATCGTAGCCCACGACCCTTCTGGGCGATCGAGCGCGGCGGACGGTGAACCCGCTCGGTTCGAGGACTTCCAAGTCGATGAGGATCGGCGACACCATCCGCCAATGCTCCTCGCGGCCGCGGCCCTAGGCTCAAATCGGCGCCCGTGAGAATTTCCAATTGACCATGTCTGAATCCTTCCCTACTCTTCGTCATTGCTGCGCGAGATGAGGAGGTGGCCTTCACCTCGGGGGGCGCGGCCGGGAGGTTGTTGTGGTGGAAGAGCGGGATGCACATGGGCACCGGTCTGGGCAAGGTAGCAGCTGGTTGGCGGTCTTGGCAGTCGCGGTGCTGGCGACCACCAGTGTCGACGCTGCGACGGTCACCGTTGACGAGGATCCTCCCAATCAGTCGATCGCCGACAATTCGTGCCCCGGTGGTGGGGTGACTCGCAATATCAACGTCGCCAGCACCGCGATCATCGTCGACCTCGACGTCGGTCTGGTCATCGAGCACGACCGGCGCGAAGACCTGCGGGTGACTCTCGCATCCCCCGCATCCACCACGGTCGTGCTGTTGAGCGGCGGCGGTGGGGGTACGAGCGGGACCACCGACGTCGACACCAACAACAACTACGACCTCATGCTCGACGATGACGCCGCTCAGGGCGTGAACGACTTCGACAACGACAATACGAGCGCACCGAATTTCGACGGCGACCGAGTCGCACGTCCGTTCGAACCGCTCGCGGCCTTCGTCGGCGAAAGCGCGAACGGTACATGGGTACTGCGGATCTGCGATGATCGCAGCGGCACCTCGGGATCGTACGACAAAGCGCGCCTGCAGTTTACCACCGCCGATGCCAACACCATCAGCGGTAAAGTCTTCCTCGACTTCGACGATAACGGCCGTCGCGGCCCGGGCGACATCGCCGTCGGGGGAGTCGTCGTCAGCGCGATCAACGGAGCCGGCGCCGTCGTCGACACGACGTCGAGCGCAGCCGATGGCACCTACTCGCTGGCCGTTCCCGATTCCACCGGCGTTCGCGTCGAGTTCACCAGCCTGCCGATCAATCGACCGCCAGGTGCGGTCGGCCCTCACAACGGCACCACTGTCGTCTTCGTCACCGCTCCGGCCGCGGGCATCGACCTCGGTCTTGCGACGCCCGACCTCTACTGTCAGGAGAACCCCTTTCTCGCCACGCCGTGCTATGTGAACGGCGATCCACTCGCCGGCGGCGGCAGCGGCACCGCCGGCACCACCGACACCCTGGTCTCCGTCCCCTACTCGGCTTTCGGACGCATGGACATGACGATCGAACAGGCGCTCGCGGTCGGCAACCAGATCGGAGCGACCTGGGGACTCGCCTACCAGCGCGGCTCGCAGTCCTTCTTCGCAGCGGCGATGATGAAGCGCCACGCAGGGTTCGGCCCTCTCGGCCCCAGCGGCCTGTATCGCATCGTCATCAACCCGACGACGGGAGCCGCGACCAGCGTGACGTCTTTCGTCGACCTGTCGACCGCGGGCATTTCGGGAGGAGCGGACCCTCACACGGGGCTCGGTTCGAGCGCGTCCTCACCGAGCACCGACCCGAACAGCTGGGATGCGGTTGGGAAACTATCGTTCGGCGACGTCGACATGGGTCCCGACGACCAAACGCTTTGGCTCGTCAACCTGGCCGATAAGAGCCTATGGGCGATCGACATCGGCGCGACCCCGACAGTGCCGACGGGTACCGAGGTCACCGACTTCGACATCACCCGCCCGAGCGGAGCCCAGGCCTGTCCGGACGCCGACTTTCGTCCGTGGGCGGTCGACGTCCACGAGGGCTTCGTCTACGTCGGCGCGGTTTGCACCGCTGAGACATCACAGGACACGGACGACTTGTACGGCTACGTGTTGCGACTCGATCTCGCCAACACCGGCGCCGGATTCAGCCTTTTCTACGAGTTCCCACTCGACTACACACGCGCCCAGGTCAGCAGTGCCTACGGAGGATTCAGTGCAGAATGGCGGCCTTGGTCGGCGACCATGACCAGCCTGTGTCGCCAGAATTCGGGCAACTGCAGGCTCGCGTTCGGCAAACAGATCATCTACCCCCAACCGATCCTTTCGGACATCGAATTCGACGCGGACGGGTCGATGATTCTCTCGTTGATGGACCGCGTCGGTCACCAGACAGGCAACGCCAACTACGCAACCGCCAACCCGTGGACCAACGTCACGGTCTACGACGACTCCAATAACTACGCGACCGTCGTTCTAACCTTCGACAACAACGACACGTTCGAAGGTACGGCGGCCGGCGATGTACTGCGAGTATGCGACATTTCCACGACGCCTACTTTGGAGAGC
>JANQHZ010000075.1 GCA_028282445.1 Candidatus Binatia bacterium
CTGCCCCGTGCATCCTGGCAAGCAGACGCGCAACCTCGAGGCCGTGACGTCGATCCGCCTGCCCTAAGGGCAGATCGTCGTAATCGCACCACGGATAGACCAGATAGCCGTCATTCCCGACGATCGTCAGGTAATCGCCCCGCGCTCGCAAAGCGACGATCGCCGCAACCCCAGCTCCCGCAAAGGCGTCGGCGATCGCCTCCGACACATTGGAACTCTTGACCGTGTCTTCGTTGCCGAGGTCGGTGTCCGGGGCCAACTGCTTGACGGCGTAGACGCCACCCTCGGTCTCGAGCCGCCACATCTGGTGATGGAAGCCGCCGGTGACATCCAATGGAACGCTCGCCGGCGCACCGAGATCAAAATGCGAGCAGAGGTACTTGAGGTGATCCGCGTCCATGTCCATTCCCCGGGAGTTCGCAAAAAGCGAGGCAAGAGCTCGGATGTAGCGACGATCGCGGCATCAGCGCAAGATCCGCAACCAATACGCCGTCCTTCCAGAGCAGTGTCCATTTGCTCGTCACTGGCCCCCCCTTTGAAAAAGGGGGGCTCGGGGGGATTTTGAGATCGCCTTCCGATAAATCCCCCTCAGTCCCCCTTTTTCAAAGGGGGAGGTCGTTCGCGAAGTGGTTCAGGTCATTCACAGGTACACAGGAGGCCACTGGGACAAACACGGCGGCAATTGGACCTACCGTCCATTACCCTCTATTCCCTACGATCTCGGATCCAGTTTGTTCACCAACCTGTCACGTGCAAACGGCTGACAGGCAGAGCCAGCGGAGGACCTCCCGTGATCGCCAACGTCGCGTACAGTGCCGCGCTCGGCGCCAGTCTCATCTGGTTCACGATGGGTTTTCGCTATTTCAGCTATCAGCCGGAAACCGCCGCCAAGGTGATGGTTGCGAAGTCGGCGCGAGACTCACCGATCTTCAAGACCTATGCGGCGGGCGTGCGCTTTCTCGGAGGATTCAACGCCGCTTTCGCCCTGATGTCGTTGGTGCTGCTCGTTCTCGCCCTGAGCGGCAGCGCCCTGTTCACCGCCCCGGGCGAACGCGCGATCGTGCTGTTCGTCCTGGCCGCCGCCCATTTCTCTCAGTTCTACTTCAACGTGCCGGTTCTCCTGAACGGCGAGCGTCAGGGCGAGGCCTACTGGCCCGTGTTGTCCGGCCCCATGCTGACGATCTTCGTCGTCGACGCCGTCGAAGCACTGATCAATCTCGGCGCCGGACTACTCCAGCTGACGATCTAATGGCGAACGCTTCGACAGCCAAGGCCTTCGAGCTAGCCAAGAATCGATAGCGCCCCCGAGTTCCGATTCCCGCATCCTCAGCAAACCCTTTCCCTTCGTTAGACCCCACGCCGGGAGGTTCGTTGTCCTCCACCAGATTCTCGATATCCTCTGGTCGTGCGATCGATCCACCTCGTCACCATCTGCGCTGTCTGGCTTCTCGCCACCGCGTGCCCCACCCAAGCCGCCTCGGTGAGCGACAGCGTAACCTTCACGTCGCGCGACCAAGCCCTCTTCGGCGCAAAGCAAGGCCAGGAGGAAGCGGGTAAGACCATCACTCTCGGCTCGCTGCCGTTGTTCCATGACGCTCGCGGCCCGGTCACCGATGGCGAGATCTACCGGCTCGAGCAGCCGATCCCGGTCGAGGCGGCGCAGGCCATCTGGCAGCGCGCGATCGACGCGTGCCGCACACGGATCACGCGCACCCAGAGAGTGCGCGTGACGCTACCCGTCGTCGGCAGTGTTTCCCGCTCTTGTCGAGGGTCCGTGACACCCACCCAGGCACAATGTATCAGCGGAGGCTCGATCAATCCCCGCCTCAGCGCGACGTGCTGTATTCACGGCGGCACCTACCCAAACTGCACGAACCGACTCGGCCCCGACACCGCTACGGTGAGCACCAGCGCCCTGACCTTCAACGTCGGTGCGGGGATCGGGCCTCGCCCGACCACCGGCACCGACCGGCCGTACGACATCGGCCTGGTCGCAACCATGACGTCCGACATCACCGTCGGCCTCGAGGGCGTGCTC
The DNA here is from genome assembly GCA_028282445.1 of Candidatus Binatia bacterium. Lineage (GTDB taxonomy): Bacteria > Desulfobacterota > Binatia > HRBIN30 > CADEER01 > CADEER01. The sequence goes on from JANQHZ010000075.1 coordinate 2,039, forward strand.
GAGCTCGACCCGGGCACGCTCGACGTCGTCTACCCAACGACCTTTCACGTCGTGACCGACACCGAAACCGAGGTTGCCGGCGGGGTCTTCACCGTCTTCGCGACCCACGTGCCCGGTCGTCCCGAGCTGACGAGCGAGTATCCGAACATCTCCCTGGCGCTCAACACCTATACGCAGGCCAACGTGCGCCTCGATCTCGACTACGCGGCGATCGACTACTCGAACGGAAACCAGATCCGATCGACCTTCATGGTCGACGCCTACAGTACCGCCGACGACCCGGCGGCCGACGACCAGGGCCGCATCATCACGCCGATCTTCGAAGCAAAGGCCGGTATCGGCGCGGGTCTTCAGGTGCTGGTGAACACCGATGTCGCGATTGGCGGCGTCGAGGCTCAGCTGCTCGACCCGATCGATCCCTTCGTGCTGCCGCTCGAGTTCACCTACGACGTCACCAACCCACCCGAAGCCGCGCCCTTTTGCGATGTCTTCCCGCGCCCCGACTGCAACACCAACCCGCCCGTGTCGACCGATATCGTCGAGATGCTTTTCCGCACACCGCTCCTCGACACCCCGGCCGTCGCCGGCTTCAACGGCGGCACCGACTTCACCGGGGTGGCCGGCGCGGACGTACCGATCGAGCAAGCTCGCAACCAGCTGCTGGCCGATGGATCGGTGCGCAACACCACCGTTACCGGCAAGCGCGACGCGCTCGAGTCGAGTCTCGAAGCAGTCGGCGGCGACCTTACCAAGCTCACGATTTCGGACGGCCTGGTCGACACCGACCTGATCCGGCTCGGTGTCGATATCGACGGTAGCCTGAGCGGCTTCGGCCTGCCGCCGGGCGGACTCGACGTGCAGCTACCGCCGCAGTTGCCCGAAACCTTCTTCATCCCGCAACTGCGCGGCAAGCGATTGCTGGAGGTCGAAGCCAACCTCATCGATCTCGATGCGGTCGACTACCTCTACTTCGACCAAGAGCTGATATTTCGCCCCAACCTCGCCATCGAGTTGGTCTTCGACAAGCCCGTCATGGTCCGCGTCGCCGGCTCGGGCGAAGATTTCGCACTCATCGTCCCGAACGACGACAACGAGTACGTCCAGAAGCTGGAAGTATCCGCCGATGGATGGAGCGCCGTCGAAGTGATCCAACCCGCCGATGGAGTGCAGATAACGCCGCGCTACACGATCGCCGGCAACGTCTTCGAGAACAACCTCGACTGGCTGGTCAACAGCGGGATCCAGGGCACCGTCGGCCAGCTCAACGTCGGCGGAGTGGTCGCGACATTGATCGCGCCGATCTTCACGGGAATCTCGGGCGCCGAGAGCCTCAACTTCGCTCTCGGGCAGTTCGCCCCGAGCTTCGACGAACCGATTCGCATTCCGGCGCACGAGGAGTTCAACGTCGGCGGCTTCGGCGATCCAATCTCGGGCACGACCATCTCGGTCGCGATCGGAGCCCCCGCCCCCACCGCCACCGGTTCGCCGCTCGTCGCCGGCACCTTCACCCCAACCCTCACCCCGACGCCAATCCCTCCGACAGCGACTCCCATAGTCATCCTCGAGCGCGCCGACGCCAATTGCGACCTCTCACTCACCGCCGCTGACCTCCCCGCCCTGCTGTCGACCGTCGGCGATCAGCAAGGCCCGTGCGGCAGCAGCGATATCAACGACGACGGCACCGTCGACGCCCTGGATGTCGATCTCCTGATCCAACTGATGTTCGAGTGAGCACCCAGCCGGCGATCGCCTCCGCGCCCTACCGCCCGGCAAGCCACACGCGTCGGTTGGTCGACCCAAACATCTCGGACAGCTCCACCCGCGTCGGCACGACCTTCACCGCGACGTAGCTCGGATCGGTCGGGCCGCCCGAGAAGAACTCCTGCAGATCGTAGTCGAGCACGTCCCAGGCGTGACGCTTGGTCGCTTCGTCGTGGCAGAGCTCTGCCCTGCCTCGCGCCATGACGTGCACGAAGTCCGGCGGCGCGACCTGCCATTGCAGGTCGACCCAGGGGTTCGCTTCCATCTGCCGAGCCTTGGCCGAGCTCGGCGCAGTTGCGATCCACAGAACCTCGCCTTCCCACGTTGGATGAACCATTCGCACTCGCGGCTGGCCATCCGAGACCGTCGACAGCGCGCCCCACACCGCCTTGGCCGAGGCAGCGGCTACGTCCTCGAAGAACGCGTCGCGTTCCGCTCCACCGATCTTGGTC
>JANQHZ010000077.1 GCA_028282445.1 Candidatus Binatia bacterium
AAGCGGGTGGCCGGGATGATGCGGGCCTCGATGCCGACCGAGCTGCCGATGAACAACGCAGCGTCAGCGTCACCGAGGGCCTCGGCTACCGCCAGCCCCGGAAACAAGTGACCTCCCGTGCCACCTCCCGCTACGACCATCCTCATCCTCAACCCGTCATCCGTGAGAGCGCCGCAAGGATCCCAACCTGCAACATCGAGCTCAGCAGAGCCGACCCTCCGTAGCTCAAGAACGGAAGCGCCAACCCCTTGGTAGGCAACAGCCCTAGCACTACCCCGACATTGACGACCGCGCTCAAGGTTATCACCGACGTCAACCCGAAAGCCAGCAAACTACCGAAAGAATCGGGGTGTCGAGCGGCGATTCGGTAGCCTCGCAACGCCAACAGAGCGAACAGAGACAGCACCGTCAGCGCCCCGAATAAGCCGAGCTCTTCGCCGATGAGTGCAAACACGAAGTCGGTGTGGGCTTCGGGCAGAAAGTGCATCTTCTGACCGCTATTGCCCAAGCCGACGCCCGCGACGCCGCCCGAACCGAAAGCGATCAGCGACTGAACCAATTGGAAGGCTCCTTCTTGGCTCTGCCCCCAAGGATCGAGGAAGGCCAACAGTCGCCGCATGCGGTAGGGCGCGGTCAAAGCGCCGGCGGCAACCAAGGTGAGTCCGGCGAGGACCAGCCCCGCCATCTGCACCGGGCGTGCCCCCCCGGCGAACAGCATCAACAGTGTCAGAGCACCGAGAATGACCGTGGTGCCGAAGTCGGGCTGCTGCATGACCAGCACCGCACAGACACCGACCACGCCGAGCAGCGGCAGTACTCCGTGTCGGAAGTCGCGGATCTCATCGCGCCGCTTGCTGATCCAGCGGGCGGCGAAGATCACCACACCGATCTTGGCGAACTCGCTCGGCTGCAAGCTGAAGCCGCCCAAGCGCAACCAGCGCTGCGCGCCGCCACGCTCGACCCCGACATGCGGCACCAAAACCAGCACCAGAGCCAGGATCGAGAGCAGGAAGATCACATTGGCCCAGCGCTCGAGAAACTCGATTCTTACCCGCGACACGGCGAACAAGACGGTCGTGCCGATCGACAGTGCGATCAGGTGCTTGCGGAAGAACAGGAAGGGATCGCCGAAGCGTGCCTGGGCATGGAAGTAGCTGACGTTGAACACCATCACCACGCCGAGACCGATGAGGGCGGCGACGGCGCCGAGCAGCCACAGGTCGGGCCGGGTCAGCCGCGGCATCAGCACCCGCTTCTGCAAAGGCGATAGCGGTCGGAGACGATTCACAGTGCCTCCACCATCTCGGCGAAGCGCCGGCCGCGCTCGGTATAGTCGCGAAACTCATCGAAGCTCGCACAACCGGGCGCCAACAAGACGACTTGCCCCGACCGAGCCCGCGCCGCAGCCATCGCGACCGCGTCGGCCAGCCCGGCAACCAAGTCGCTCGGGCACGAAGGATCGAGCTGTGCGGCGATCGATGCGCCGTCGGCGCCGAAGCAGATCACACGATCGACTCGCTGCGCGATCAGCTCGCGCAGGCTCGCGAAGTCGCCTCCCTTATCGGAGCCCCCGAGCAAGACGATCACGCCGTCGTCAAAACTCGCGATCGACTTCTCCACTGCACCGACGTTGGTCGCCTTGGAATCGTCGAAGTAACGCACGCCGGACTTTTCGCCGACCGCCTCGAGGCGGTGTGGCAGGCCACGCGCCGAATCGAGCGCCGCGTCGACCGCGTCGAGCGGGATATCCAGGACAGCGGCAACCGCGATCGCAGCCATCATGTTCTCACGGTTGTGCGCCCCACGAAGGGGGCGTCCGCCCAGAGCGATCCTGCGCTCGCTGCCCGAGCGGCGCACGACCGCAAAATCGTTGTCGAGGAAGACGCCTTCGCCAACCGCGTCGGCTCCGAACGAAAAGACCTCGCCCGCGACCTCTTCGCGGTGGCGCCAAACCCTGGGATCGTCGCGGTTGAGGACCGCGACGTCGTCCGCACGCAGTTGGCGCAGCAAATTCGCCTTGGTGTCCTCGTAGTCGTCGATCCCGTCGTAGCGATCGAGGTGATCCGGCGTCAGGTTCAGCCAGACGGCAACCCGCGGGCGAAAGCTGTCGATCCATTCGAGCTGGAAGCTCGAGACCTCGACCACCGCGTAGTCGTAGCGCTCCGTCCCGGACGCGGACTCGGCGAGAGGCGTGCCGAGATTGCCGCCGACAAATACGCTATGGCCCGCCGCCGCGAGAATGTCGCCAATCAGCACCGTGGTCGTGCTCTTGCCGTTGGTACCGGTGATCGCGACGATCGGGCAGCGCAGGAAGCGAGCCGCGAGCTCGATTTCGCTCCACACCGGAATGCCGGCCGCGACCGCGGCATCCAACAAGCTGTGGGTACGCGCGACGCCTGGGCTGGGGACCACCAAGTCGACCCCGTCGATCGCCCCCGGGTCCGAATCGCTGCCGGACTCGACTCGATCGCGCGGCCAATCGGCATCGGCTTTCGGTTCCTTGTCGAGCAGGCGAACCACCGCGCCGCGGTCGACCAGGAGCCGCGTCGCTGCGGAGCCGGCGCGACCGGCGCCTATGACGAGTGCCGTCTTGTCGATCAAGTCGGTCATCGCAGCTTCAGCGTACTCAGCGCCACCAGCGCGCAGATGATGGAGATGATCCAGGCGCGCACGATGATCTGCGGCTCCGGCCACCCTTGCAGCTCGAAATGGTGGTGAATCGGAGCCATACGAAAGACCCGCTTGCGGGTCAGCTTGAACGAAGCGACTTGAATGATCACCGACAGGGTTTCCACCACGAAAACTCCGCCCGCGATCAGCAGCACGATCTCGTGCTTGGTCAACACCGCCACCATCCCGAGCGCCGCCCCGAGCGGCAATGCTCCCACATCCCCCATGAACATCATCGCCGGGTAGGCGTTGAACCACAGAAACCCCAGACCGGCGCAAAGCAACGCCGCGGTAAAGATCGACAACTCGCCGACTCCCGCGACGTAGGGAATCTGTAGGTAGTCGGCATACTTCAGATTGCCGGCGGCATAGGCAAACACCCCGTAGGTGAACGCGGTAGTCATCACCGGTCCGATCGCCAAGCCGTCGAGACCGTCGGTCAAGTTGACCGCGTTCGCCGCCCCCACCACGACGAAGGCCGTGAACGGGATGTAGAGTACTCCGAGATCGACCGAGGCGTCCTTGAAGAACGGCAGGTACAATCGCGAATCGAAATCGGGTGACCAGTAGAGAAACGCCGCCGCCCCGAGCGCGATTCCGAACTCGCAGAGCAGCCGGACACGACCGGAAACGCCTTTGGAGTTGGCGAGCGCCAGCTTTCGGTAGTCGTCGGCAAAGCCCACTGCGCCGAAGCCGAGCGTGACGATCAACATCACCCAGATGTAGGGGTTCGACAGATCCGCGAGCAGGATCGTCGCCAGAGTGAGCGAGAACAAAATCATCGTACCGCCCATGGTCGGGGTACCCGCCTTGGCGAGGTGCGCCTCCGGCCCGTCCGAGCGGATCTGCTGGCCGATCTGGCGAGCGGTCAGACGCTTGATCAGCCACGGGCCGATGACGAACGACAGCAACAACGCCATCAGCGCGGCGATCACGGCGCGAAAAGTGATGTAGCGAAATACGTTGAACACGCCGTACGTATCGCGCAGGGAGAAGAGGAAGGAGTAGAGCATCAGGCACGCGCCCCCTCCTCGAGTAAGGCAACGACTTCGGCCATCCGCGACCCATACCGTTGCACGGCCGGCTCGTCATCCGGCCCTCGCGATCCTTTCACCAAGATTACGTCGTCCGGCGAGATTTGTTCTCTCACAAAATCGGCGGCTGCGACCGCGTCGGCACATTCGACGATTCGGATGTCACCGCCCTGCGAGCGCGCGCCGGCGGCGATCGCGTCGTTCTGGGGACCCACCGCGACGAGGAAGTCGAGCTGCAGGCGCGCCGCTTCTGCACCGACCTCGCGGTGTAGCCGGTCGCTGTGCCCGCCGAGCTCCCGCATCTCCCCCAGAATCGCCCATCGCCTGCCACCGGAGGCCGCCGTCGCGCGCAAGCCCGCGATCACGCTGTCGGGATTGGCGTTGTAGGAGTCGTTGATGAGAGTCGCACCGTTTGCCAAGCGGACGACTTGCATCCGCATCGCCGGAGGGCGCGCCGCCGTCAGACCGGTCGCGATCGTTGCCGGCGACAAGCCCAGGGCATGCCCGAGCGAAGCCGCGGCAAGCGCGTTGCCGACGTTGTGCGCACCCGCGAACGCCAGCTCGACATCCGCAACCGCGTCGCCGACATGGAGCTTCATCGAAATGCCGGCAATGCCGCGGTCGACGATATCGCTGGCGCAAACATCGCCGCCGCTGCCGAACTCGATCCGTCGGCCGGCGAAGCGCTTGGCGACCCGCACGACTCGCTCGTCGTCAACGTTCACGCAAATCGTCGTGTCCGCCGCCATCCCGCCGAAGAGCTCGCCCTTGGCCGCTGCGACGCCGTCCAGGCTGCCGACGCCCTCGAGATGCGCTGCGCCGACATTGGTGATGACACCGACGTCCGGTCGGGCGATCTCGGTCAGGCGGGCGATCTCGCCGGGTTTGTTCATCCCCATCTCGAGAATCGCGAGCGACTCCTCGCCGCGCAGGCGCAGCAGGGTCAGCGGCAGACCCACCAGGTTGTTGTAGTTACCCAATGTCTTGAGAACCGCGCCCGGCGTGTCGCGGGTCGCCTCTTCGAAGATCGCCGCCACCATCTCTTTGGTCGTCGTCTTTCCGTTGCTTCCGGTGATCGCCGCCACCTGGAGGCCAGGGACCGCTTCGCGCGACAGATGCGCGATGTCGCCGAGAGCGCGCAAGGCATCGACGACGACGAAGCAGGACTTCGCATCGACGCCGTCCGGCACGCGCTCGACCACCGCCGCCCCCGCGCCGGCCGCTAGAGCCTGCGCGACGTAGTCGTGGGCATCGTGCCGCTCTCCGCGCAGGGCGACGAAGAGACTGTGCTCCGCCACCTTGCGCGAGTCGATTGAAACGCCTTCGAAAGACTCGAAGCGCAGAGCGGCGGCGGGGGCTGCCAACTTGGCCCCGGTCGCCGCTACGATTTCGTCTCCGCTCCAGCGCATATCATCCCAGGCGATTTCGGTAGCAAAGGCCGCCGTCATTGAGTGTCCCGCGTCGGGAGCTCTTGGCAATCGCTGCGGCGGGGGACCGTCGTTCGCGCCAAGGCGAGACGACAACGAAAGACCCGCAATCGCCCGAGGGGGAGCGACGCCGGCACGGGCGTCGAGGGCCGCCGCAACTGAAGCGGAGTTCCGATCCGGGACACTGTTCAGCCATCCATCGCAAAGGTGAGTGCCAACTCCCCCTCCGGCAATGGCGCGCCGGGCGGAGGATCCTGAGCCACGACGTACCCCGAGCCCTCGACGCGAACTTGCAAACCGCTGCCGTGGGCGCGCACCAAGGCCGGCCGCATCGCCAGGCCGACGAAGCTCGGCGTGCCGCCGGCAGCGTCGACCGGCACCACGCGATCCGGACGCGCCGGCTCGTAGAGAACCGGGATCAGCCCGGAATCGGCCGACGACGGCGGCTCGTCCAGAGTCGGCGTGCGACTCGGAAGCACCCCCATCCGGCCGAGCGAGTACTCCGCGATTTTTCGAAACACGGGTGCGGCGACGACACCGCCGTAGGTCGAACCCTGCGTCGGAGTGTCGACCACCACCAGAATCGCCACCACCGGATCGCGCGCCGGCACGAAACCTACGAAAGACGCGACCCGATCGGTCGGATGGTAACCGCGACGCTCGGCGTCGACCTTTTGCGACGTACCGGTCTTGCCGGCGACAGCGAAGCCGGCAATCTTGGCGTTGCCGCCGGTTCCGTCCTCGACGACACGAACCAGGATCTCGGCGACCTGCGCGGCCACGCCGGCCTCGACGACTCGGCCGACCAGGGTCGGCCCTCGCTCGAATAGAACCTCGCCGCGCCCGCTCACCACCCTTCGCACGATGAACGGGCGCATCATCTCGCCGGCGTTGGCGATGCCCGCGATCGCGCTCACCAACTGCAAGGGAGACACCGCCACCCCTTGCCCAAAGCTCGCGGTCGCCAGGTCGATCGGCCGCCACTTCCCGGGCGATCGAACCAGCCCGGAGACTTCCCCGGGGAGTGCGATGCCGGTCTTGCGGGCGAAGCCGAAGCGGCCGAAGGCAGCGTGCAGCCGGTCCGGCCCGAGACGACTGCCGACCTTGGCGCATCCGATATTGCTCGAGTGCGCCACCACGTCGGTGAAGGAGATGAGGTCGTACTTGTGATGATCGTGGATCGTGCTGCGGCCGACCCTGAACCGCCCGCCCTCACAGTCGATCATCTCATCGGGCGCGACCACCCCGTCGCTCAGAGCGGCGGCGGCGAGGATCGCCTTGAAGGTCGAGCCCGGCTCGTAGACATCGGTAATGGCGCGGTTGCGCCATTCGTTTGCGCGCGAGAAGCGAAATCGATTCGGATCGAATCGCGGTGCCGTCGCCATCGCCAACACTTCCCCGCTGCGGGTATCGAGCACGACGGCGGTCCCGGCCTTGGCGGCGAAATTCTCGACCGCCAGCTCGAGCTCGGTCTCCGCGACGTGCTGGATTCCGGCATCGATGGTCAGTTCGACTTGCGCGCCAACGCGGGGGAGCGGGATCCTCTCATCACCACCCAACTCCACATCCCGCCCCCTCGCGTCGCGCTGTACGCGGAAAGATTCGCTCTCGCCGCGCAACTCCTTGTCGAAACGCCTTTCGATTCCTTCGAGCCCGTCTCCATCGATGCTGGTAAAGCCGACGACATGGCCCGCCAGCGGCCCGCGTGGATACACTCTCTGCCGCGTGCGCTCGCGGTCGACGCCCGCGAGGTTCAAGGCCTGGACCCGCTCCCATCGGTCGAGCGTCACCCGCCGCTTCAGATAGGTGAAGGGCCTGTTCGAGCGAAACTTTTCGGCAACCCGCTCCGTCGGCATTCCGAGAATGCCGGCAAGCACTGCGATCTGCGCCTCACTCGCGTTCGCCTTGCGCGGTCGCACGAAGACATCGGCCGATTCTCTGGTGACGCCGAGCAGCTCGCCGGCGCGGTCGACGATCGCGCCCCGGCGCGGCCGCCTCTCGAGCATACGAGTCTGTTGACTCCGCGCCCGCTCGCGCAGGCCGTTGACGTCGAGCAAAGTCAGCTGGCTGGCACGCACGCCGAGAGCCGCGAAGGCCGTCGCAAAGCCGGCCATCGTCAAGCCGATGCGTACGCGGTGCGCCCGACCGATCACGGCAGAGGCCCCTCCTCATCGCGAGTGGGTCGGCGCATGCCGAGACGCGCCATGGCCAACTCCTGCAGATGCCACGGCGCGTCGGCCGCGGCAGCCCGAACCTCGAGTTCCCGCCTCTCCTCTTCCAACCTCTCCACGAGCTGCCGCGTAACCGACAGGCGATACCCGGCTTCCACCACCTGAATCCGCACCCACACATAGCCGAGCAACGACACGATCGTCAGAGCGCCGACGACGACGCTCCAACCCACGAGCACACGCATCTCCGAACGAGCGCCCAACCTCAGATTGGGCGGTCGCCAAGCGCCCCCGGAGACCTGCCTCGATCCGAAGGGCCGCTCGCCCGCAGGTCGCGCCGATGCCGGGATCATCGTTAAAACCCCAACATCGAGACGACATCCGGGTCGTCCGGCAAGCTGGCCTCGCCCTCGGCGAAGACAGCGTCCCAGTTTTCCTGGCTGTAAATCCGAAGCTTATCCGAGATGCCGGTGAAAACGACCTCGCGGCCGAGACCGGCGTACTCGCGCAAGCGATTGCACACCAGGACGCGCCCCTGGCGGTCCAGCTGGCATTCCTGCACTCCAGGAAAATAGTAGTTTTGAAAGAATTTGATCACGCGAGGCGACCGCTCCGTCTGTTGTCGAAGTCGCTCCTCCAACTCGAGCCATCTCGCCTGCGGGTAAACGTCGAGGCAGTTGTATCCGTCGACCTTGAAATTTGTGATGCAGACCTCGTTGCTGCCGGTCTTCTCGAAGCCATCGCGAAACTTGGCGGGGACGCTCACACGCCCCTTCTCGTCCACCTTCGCGTTGAAATAGCCTCGAAACATCCGCCGTCAGCCCATTTTCCGATGATCCGCCCTCCACCTCACAACCACCACAACCCACCACAGGACATTTTGGGACACTTCATCCCACTTTTTCCCACCTGGCGGTTTGTACTTCTCTAAGGTGCTCATTGTCAAGGTCTTATTTGGTGCGTCGGCCCAATCGGTACATAGACCGACGCACCTTCGCATTACTTTCGCCCCACTGGGCGAAGCGTGCCCCCCGAAGACTGCTCGGCCGGAGCCGCGGCGGTGGCCCTTACCGATCGATCGAGGGCGACAGCGCCGCCGCCCTCGCGCGCATCGGGCTCAGCAGCCGTTCAAATTGCGGTTGACCGCGGCAATCAGCTCATTGATCGCCGCCGAGCCGTCGC
>JANQHZ010000119.1 GCA_028282445.1 Candidatus Binatia bacterium
CAGGTTGGAGGCATAGTTGCCGGGTGGGCGCGTGATGCCTTGTTTGGATGCCGTGTTGATCACGGCGCCCGGCTCGCCGGTCTCGAGCATCTTCGGAATAAATGCGTGGCAACCGTGGATAACGCCCATGAGGTTGACCTGTAGGGTCTGCTCCAACTCAGCCAGATTCTCCCACGGCGTCCCGACCGGGATCCCCGCACCGGCGTTGTTCATCAGGCAGTGCACGGCGCCGAAAGTGTCGAAGGCCGCATCGCTCAGCGCCGCGACCTGGTCGAGATCGCTCACGTCGCAGACCCGACCGACCACCCGACTGCCGCTGGCGGCCGCCGATTCCAGGGTGGTGACAGCCTGGTGGATTGCCTCGGCATCGCGGTCCGCGATCATCACGTTCATTCCGTCCCGCAGGTAGTGTTGGGCCGCCGACAGGCCGATTCCGCTCGCGCCGCCCGTGATCACCGCCGTTCGTCCAGCTTCTCGCCATCTCATCATGTTGCGATGCCTATCATTGTTAAATTATCAATGTCAATTTTAAATGCCCTCGACCAGGGGGCGAATTGCAACAACCCGATCGGCGTGGAACCTTGCGGGCGTGGCGACGATGACTGGGAGGAAGCGTTTCAAAGCGTGGGTGGGGGGTGCGCTGCTGGTCACCCTCGCGGCTTGTGGTAGCTCGGATGACGGTGGGGATTCGGAGGCAGCGACCCCAACGCCCGTGGCGACCAGCTCGCCGCCTTCGACCTCGACCCCGCCGCCTTTGTCGACGCCGACAGCGGCGGGCACCGACACTCCCGTCGCAACTCCGACGGCGACGACCGACAACAGCGCCACACCGGCTTCGACGGCGACGGCGACCTCTGTAGCGACGGATACGGCCTCGCCGACGTCGACACCCGTCGCCACTCCGCGTGGAGAGCTCGTGGTGGCGGCGTCGGAAGCGGTTGGATTGCTTCGCACCGAAGCGGACGGAACGCTGGTTGGCGGCCGGCCGCGGATGCCCGCGCAATACCAAGTGACCGATCCCGAAGAGGTCGCGGTCGAGACCTACGTCTCTGGGCTCGAGGTTCCATGGGCCGTGGAATTCGCGGCGGATGGCCGATTGTTCGTCACCGAGCGTCGCGGACGCATCCGGGTCGCCCGCGACGGCACGCTCGACCCGGTTCCATGGGCCGAGCTTGGCGAGGTTCGAGTCGGCGGCGAGGGCGGTTTGATGGGGCTCGCCTTGCACCCCGAATTCGATCGGGAGCCATGGGTCTACGTGTGCTACACCTACTTCGATGGTGGCGTCGCCAATCGCATCACGCGCATTCGCGAGCGCGAGGGCCGCGGTGCGGAAGAGCAGGTCTTGCTCGACGGCATTCCCGGCGCCCGCAACCACAATGGCTGTCGGCTCAAGTTCGGTCCGGACGGAAAGCTCTACAGCACCCACGGCGAGATCTTCGCGCGTGAGCTCGCCCAGGACCTCGAGTCATTGGGTGGAAAGATCCTTCGCCTGAACCCCGACGGCAGCGTGCCGGACGACAACCCTTTCGGCCCCGAGTCGCCGGTCTACAGCTACGGCCATCGCAACCCGCAGGGCCTCGCCTTCCACCCGGAAAGCGGGGATCTCTACGCGACCGAGCACGGCCCGTCGCGAGAGCTCTTCGGGCTACGCGCCTACGACGAAGTGAACGTGATCGTCGCCGGCGGCAACTACGGTTGGCCGCGTGCCGTCGGCGCGCCACGGGACGCGGCGTTCGTCGACCCGATCCTGACCTACCCGGACAGTCCGGTTCCGCCCGGTGGCGCGACCTTCTACGGCTCGGGGTTGATCCCCGAGTGGACCGGAAACTTCTTCTTCACCGCGCTGGGCGCGAGGCACCTGCAGCGGGTCGTCCTCGACGGCGAAGGGCGGGTCGTTGCGATCGAGCGATTGTTTCAAGAAGCGGCGTTTCGCGGCGTATTCGGAAGGCTACGGGACGTAATCGAGGGGCCGGACGGGGCGCTGTACGTGGCGACGAGCAACCGCGACGGCCGAGGAACCCCCGCACCGGACGACGACCGCATCTTGCGAGTCGCGCCACGTTCGTCGACAGTCGAAATCCGCCCGTAATCGAGCTCGTCAGCGAGGTAGTGGTATGCTGCAGAATCCGAGTGGCGTCAGACGACGCCTTGACGTCAGCGTAGTAGATCGTCGGCAACTCCGTCGCGTGTTGGCCGGGGCGGTGTTGCTCGCGTTGGCTCTGAGTGCCTGTGGAGACGACGATGACACGCGGGTCGTGGCGCCGCCTCCGACGACGTCGGTGACGGTCGACTTGTCCGCCCCTATTGGTGAAACCAGTTCGCGGTTCTTGTCGGTTGCGGTCGATAGCGCGCAGGCGGTGGGCGGACTGTGGTGGGATCCAGAGGGCAGCGTCAGCAACGACGGCGGTGAGACGATCGTGCCGGTGTATGACTTTTCTCGACCGAGGCTGCTCACGCTGGCGGCGGAGCTCGCCCCGGCGTATCTCCGCATCGGCGGAACCGCGGCCGACCGTTTGTATTACGATCTGTCGGATACGCCCGGGCCTACGCCGGAGGGGTACGAGTTCACCCTGACGCGCGAGCAATGGGACGGAATCCACGACTTCACGCAGAACCTCGACTTTCGACTGACCTTTACCCTCAACGGCGGCGACGGTGCACGCGTCGAGGGGCGCTGGGATCCTTCGAATGCCCGTGAGCTGATTCGCTACTCCGTTTCGCGCGGCACCCCGGTGGATGTGTGGGAGCTCGGCAACGAGCCGAACATTGCCTTTTTCTTCGGCGAGGCGCTCGATCCGGAACACTACGGCGAAGATTTGGCGACGGCGCGCGATCTGGTTCGAGAAGAGGCTCCCTCGGCTCGACTCCTCGCTGCGTCGACCGCGTTCTTCCCGACGCTCCTGGGCGATCTCGGGTGGTTCTCGCGATTCCTCGAGCTCTCCGACGAGCGTCCGGACCTCTACGCCTGGCACTACTACCCGCAGCAGTCGGTGCGCTGCGCAGATGGGCTTCGCGACGTGCCCGCCGGGCCCGAGGTCATGCTCGACCCTAATCGCCTGGACGAGATCAAGCGTTGGGAAGCGACGGTCGGCGGGCATGCCCGATCCGAGGGTGCCGACGTGTGGCTGGGGGAGACCGGGAATGCGCAGTGCGGAGGACAGCCGGGCACCTCCGACACCTGGGCCGGAACATTCTGGTGGATCGATCAGCTCGGCACGCTCGCTCGCCTCGATCACAAGGTGGTGATTCGCCAAACGCTGTCGGGGTCGAACTACGGTCTGATCGACGACGTGAGCTTGGAACCGTGGCCGGATTATTGGGCGTCGGTCCTTTGGAAACGGTTGATGGGAACCGACGTTCTCGAAGCCGCGTCCCAAGAGGCGACGCTGCGGGTCTACGCCCACTGCACGGCCGAGTCCGAGCAGTCGGAGTCCGGTTCCATCACGGTCACGGCAATCAACATCGACCAAACTCGAACCCATTCGTTCGCGTCTCCCTACGGCGATGCCGAGGTGTATCTGCTCACCGCCGACTCTCTGGGGTCACAGACCGTCATGCTCAACGGCGATGTGCTCGCCCTCGACGAGAACGACGAGTTCCCGGCACTCCGCCCGCAACGGGTGCGCAGTGGCTTCCCGGTCGAGCTACCGCCCCTGTCGATTGCTTTCGTCGTCTACCCGGACTCTGCGGCTCCGGCTTGTCGCTGAGCTGACTTTACTCTTCTCGACAACAACTTTCGTCGGGCCGCAGCAAGAGAACTAGCGAGGGCCTTGTCGGACGTCGTCAAACCGCAGCTTCCCCCTAGTCCCGGCGCGGGCGCAGTCGTCTCTTCGTCCGTTTGCGGTCGCGGGCCCAGGAGCCTGGCCTCGGGTGCCCGCTGATATCGGAACCAAGAGGCTCGTTGCAGTGGGTGCAGTAGAGGCGCGCCTCGGTCGCATGGCCGCAGGTGTCGTGGACGATCGAGAACGGCGGGCCCTTGCCATCGTCGAGCCAGCGATCGCCCCACGCCTGCAGGGTGAGTAGGACCGGGAGCAGGTCGCGCCCCTTGTCGGTGAGCGTGTATGTATGGCGAGGCGGGTTGTCCTGGTACGACTTGCGCTCGAATACCCCGCCCTCGACCAGCTTGGCCAATCGGTCGGTGACGATGGCGCGGCTCGCGCCGACGCCGTCGAGGAACTCCTCGAAGCGCGTCGCGCCGCCAAAGGCCTCACGCACGAGCAGAGGACTCCAGCGGTCGCCGATGACGCCGAGAGCCCGCGCTACCGAACATGCCTGCGTGCCGACTTCGCTCCACTTCATGCTCACGCCGGAAGTCTGGCGGAGGCGTGGCTCCGTCGCAAACGGGCCACGCCTCCGCCCAAAGAGCTCGGCTTGAGTCAACTAGGGCACGCCGCACTCGGTACCTTCATACAAGCCGATGTTGTCCAGGGTGACGTCCAGATCGCTCTGCGCCATGTCGAAGGAGAGCCTGGCGCGCGGGTCGGTTTCTTCGGCTGTAAAGACGTAGTGGAAGGACTGGTAGACGTCGGTCAGCGCGGCGGTGAAGACGCCCTCGCTGATGTTGTCGAAGCTCGGCTTGTCCGAATCGACATAGGTGATGATCTCGCGA
>JANQHZ010000176.1 GCA_028282445.1 Candidatus Binatia bacterium
AAGGTTGCCGGGGTCATTTTGTTACTTGCTCCCGTGCGCGCTTGCGCGCTCCGATGAGCTCGGCTCAGCGAGCCTCCTCACGCTTGGTTCGACCGAGAGTTGGCGCGTTGTCAGGGGTGAGAACGTGATCATTGGACAGCGAGGATGATCAGTGCGGTGGCGATGATGTTGACGAAGCCGATCGGGAGCAGGCCGAGCCAGCCGAGGTGCATCAGCTGGTCGTAGCGGAAGCGGGGGATGGTCCAGCGCAGCATGATCTGGAACCAGCAGAAGAACACGATCTTGATCGTGAACGAGGCCATCTGGAGGAGTACGATGGCGATGTTGGGCAGATCGATGGTCGTGCCCCACGGAAAGACGAAGCCGGTACGCATCAAGTAGGGCACCTGCCAGCCGCCGAAGAAAAGCGTCGCGACCAGTGCCGACACGATGATGACTTCGACGAAGTCGGTCATGAAGAACATCAAGTGCTTGATGCCCGAATACTCGGTGAAGTAGCCGCTGATCAGCTCCGATTCGCTCTCAGGGAGGTCGAACGGGAGACGCTTGCTCTCGGCGATTCCGGCGACCAGGAAGATGATGAACGCGACCGGCTGGTAGAGGATGCCCCAGGCTGGGAGCCAGCCCCACAGAAGCTCGCCCTGCGCACGTGCCATGACCTGAAGATCGAGCGTGCCATAGGTCAGGATCATCGCCACCAGGGCGAGGCCCATCGGAAGCTCGTACGAGATCATTTGCGCCGAGCCGCGGATTCCGCCGAGAAGCGCCCAGCGGTTGTTCGACGCCCAGCCGCCGAGGACGACGCCGTAGACGCCGAGCGACATCATCGCGAGCACGTACATGACCCCGATGCCGAGCGGCGCGACTTGCAGGTTGATGACGCGTTCTCCGACGACCAACACGTCGCCGAAAGGCAGAACGGCGAAAGCCACCAACACCGGCAGCAGCGCGATGCAGGGCGCCAGCGTATGCAGCAGTCGGTCGGCGCCGCGCGGGATGATGTCTTCCTTGGTGGCGAACTTGAGTGGGTCGGCCATCAGGGTGTTGACCAGGCCGGCTCCCGCGAAGCCGTAGATCGACGCCCGGTTCGCGCCGATGCGGTCCTGGATCAGGGCACTACCCTTGCGTTCGATCCACCCCAGCATTCCCGCCAGGGGCATGACCAGGCCGATTACGGCGAGCACCTTCGCCGATACGATTGCGACTTCGACCAACATTTCCGAGAGATTCCTAGTCGTTTGCCAATCGGTCGAGGATCTCGAGAGTCTTCTCGGTGGTGAGATCCTCCCAGTAGTCGTCGCCGATCTGCATCATCGGCCCGGTTCCACACGAAGCGAGGCATTCGACCTCGTCGAGCGAGAACTTGCCGTCGGCGGTGGTTTCGCCGGTGCCGATTCCGAGCTTCTTCTTGACGCAATCGAGGATGTCGTCGGAACCGACCAGGGCGCAGGACAGGTTCGTGCAAACCTGCACGTGATGCCGACCCATCGGCTTCTTGTAATACATCGTGTAAAACGAGGCGACGGAAGCGACGAAGGCCGGCGAGAGGTCGAGCAAGCTCCCGACATAGGCGAGCGTGTCGTTGCTGAGGTGGCCGAACTCCTTCTGAGCCAGCCAAAGGGTCGGCATGATCGCCGCCCGTTTGTTCGGGTAGCGCGTCAGGATCTCTTCGAAGCGCTGTTGGGACTCTTTGGAGAATTCGGCAGACATTTCGGATGGAACAACTTCCCGCGACTCAGCGGTCGCACTCGCCGCCGATCATGTTGATCATGCCGAAGGTGGGGATGATGTCGGCGACCATGTGCCCGCGCAGCATCTCGTGCAGCGACGCCATGCCGAGAAAGCACGGTGGGCGCACTCGGCAGCGGTAGGGACGACCGCTGCCGTCGCTCACGACGTAGAAACCGAGCTCGCCGTTGGCCCCTTCGACCGGCTGGTAGACTTCGCCGGCGGGGACTTTGGCGCCTTCCATGATCAGCTTGAAGTGGTTCATCAAGCCTTCGATGGTGTTGTAGACCTCGTGCTTGTCCGGCAGCACGAAGCGCGCGTCGTCGATTCGCACCGGGCCGTCCGGCAAGTTGGCCAGCGCTTGTTCGATGATGCGAAGGCTCTCACCGATCTCGTTGAAGCGAACCAGGAAGCGATCGTAGTTATCGCCTTTTTCCCCGACCGGGATGTCGAAGTCGAAGTTTTCGTAGCCCGAGTAGGGAGCCGCCTTGCGCACGTCGAAGGCGATGCCGGTGGCGCGCAGCAGGGGGCCGGTCAACCCGTAGCTGACCGCATCCTCGCGCGAGAGGATACCGACGTCCGCCATGCGGTCGACGAAGATCCGGTTGCGCGTGACCAGCTTGTCGCAATCGTCGAGGAGAGCGTGGAGGTGGTCGATCGCGTTACCGATCCGAGAATAGAAATCGGGCGGAATGTCGCGTGTCACTCCGCCGATGCGGGTGTACGAAACGGTGACGCGTGCACCGGTCACCGCCTCGACGATGTCCCACAGCAGCTCGCGCGCTTCGTTCATCAGGAAGCCCACGGTGAGGGCGCCGATTTCGCTTGCCCCCATGCCGAGACAGGTCAGGTGGTCGGTGATTCTCGAGACCTCGCTCATGATGACGCGGATGTACTGGCAGCGAGGTGGCACTTCGACTTCGCACAGACGCTCGACGGCGATTGCGAACCCGACGTTGTTGATCAGCGGCGAGACGTAGTTGAGGCGGTCGGTGTAGGGAATCGCCTGGGTCCACGTACCCTGCTCGATCATCTTCTCGAAGCCGCGGTGCAGATACCCGACCTCGGTGTCGCACTCGAGGACCTCTTCGCCGTCGAGCTTCAGGTTGAATTTGATCGTTCCATGGGTCGCCGGATGGGACGGACCCATTTGGATGTCCATGACCTCTTCGGTCGGATCGCGTACTTCGGCAGGTTCGGCCATCAGAACTTCCAATCGTGCACGACCGGGTCGCGCTCTTCGGTCAACGGTTGCCGCTTGTCGACAGGGTAGTCCTTGCGCAGTGGGTAGCCCTCGAATTCCTCGTACATGAGGATGCGACGCAAGTCCGGGTGGCCGTCGAAGTGGACTCCGAACATGTCGTAGGCTTCGCGTTCCAGCCAGTTAGCCGACTTCCAGATCTCGCTCAGCGTATGCACGCGCACGTCACTCTCGGGCACGCCAATCTTCACCCGCAGTCGGTGGTTCTTTTCGAGGGAGAGGAACTGATAGACGACTTCGAACCGCGGCTCGCGACCGAGGTAGTCGACCGCGGTGACGTCGATCAGCATGTCGAAGTCGAGATCGGGCTCATTGCGCAGCTTGCGGAAAAATCCGAGCGCGCCTTCCCGTTCGACTACGATGCAGGCTTCGTTGTGAATTTCGCTGGTCTCGACTTTCAGCTTGCCGGCGACCGCGCTTACCTTTTCGAGCAGATCCGAGAGACTCATTCCCACTCCAGCGCGCCCTTGCGCCACTCGTAGACCAAGCCGAGTGCGAGGACGCTCACGAAGATAGCCATGGAAGACATCCCGAACCATCCGAGCTCACGGAAAACCAACGCCCACGGGTACATGAACACGACCTCGACATCGAAGACGATGAAGAGGATTGCAGTCAGGTAGAACTTCACCGAAAAACGTCCCCACGCGGATCCGCTCGATTCGTTGCCGCATTCGAAGGTGTCCAGCTTGGTTTCGGTCCGATTGCGCGGCCCGAACAAGCGGCTTGCATTCACCATCAGCGTGACGATCGCGCCGGCCACGACGAACATGATCAGCACCGGCATGTACTGCGTATCCAGCATGGAATTCTCGATGTTTTCCGATGATTTGAGGGGCAGGTGGAACCGTTGAGGCGGAACCAGTTCGGCTATGTGAAGCACCTTTCGAAGTCAAGGTAACAGAGCGGCGCGAAGCCGCCAGCACGGCCCGTTGGAGCAGCACGATTGGGCGATCGAATTGCGAGCCCGCCGCTCGTTCTGTGGCACCTGAGGCTCGACGGACCTCAGTGCCTCTGCTACGCGGGGCAGCGTGATCGACACCGGCCTAGTCAGCCCAGACCTGGGCGACATGATCGCGGACCGTTTCGGTCCCGGATGCATCGTCGCTGACTTACAACCGATGGCGGGAGACGCTTCGACCCGCCGCTATGTTCGAGTACTGCTCGAGGGCGAGGGAGCCCCGGCCAGCGTCGTTGCCATGGTGATGGACGACGCCGAAGCGGCCAAGCTCTCCGACGAAGGCGGCGAAGTCGGCGAGTCGGACGAAATCCCTTATGTGAACGTCCACAACTTCTTGGTGCAGTGCGAGGTCGACGTCCCGGAGCTATTCGTCGACGCCTCGGACGAGGGCGTCCTGCTGCTCGAGGACATCGGCGACGTTGCCCTGTGGGATGCCGTGGCGTCGGCACCGGCGGACGAGGTACGCCGGCTCTTCGGCCTGGCGATCGAGCAGCTGCTGCGGATGCAGATCGACGGGACCACCCGGCGCGACGAATCGTGCCTGGGTTTTCGGCGGAGCTTCGATCGCGCCCTCTACGAGTGGGAGTTCGAGCACTTCCTGGAGTGGGGATTCAGCGGCCGCCTCGAGGGGCCGCTGCCGGCCGACGAAGCGCGGGAGTTACGCCGCCAATTTGCTGCAATTTCGACCTTTCTCGGAGATCAGCCGCGAGTGCTGAACCACCGCGACTACCATGCCTGGAACCTCTTTGTGCACGAAGGAAGGGTTCGCGTCATCGATTTCCAGGATGCCCTGATGGCGGCCGCGCCGTACGATTTGGCCACCCTGCTGGGCGACCGGGTTACCCCGCAGGCGGTGACGCCCGAGTTGGAGAGGGAGTTGGTCGGCGAGTACGCGCGGGCCTGGTCGAATCGACCGGCGGCGCCGTGGGTGTGGGACCAGGAAGAGATCTGGCGGGTCTACTCCGCCTGCGCATTGCAAAAAGCCTTTAAGGTAGTGGGTCGATTCCACTTTCTCGACCGGGTGAAGGGCAAGCCGGGGTATCTCGAGTTTCTGCCACCGACCCTCGCTCGGATCCGGGGACTGCTCGCCGGCGATCCTGACCTGGAGACGGTTTGGGTGATTTTACAGCGCTATTTCAAGGAGTTACGGCCTTGAAGGCGATGATCCTGGCGGCCGGTCTGGGCACTCGCCTGCGACCGCTGACCGATCGCATCCCCAAACCTCTGGTCGATGTCGGCGGTCACCCGATGGTGGCGTACCCGCTGGCAGTCGTGCGCGAGGCGGGCATTCGCGAGGTGATCATCAACTTGCACCACCTCGGCGACCAGATCCGCGAAGCGCTCGGCGACGGCTCCTCCTACGGCGTCTCGATTACGTACTCCGAGGAGCACCCGATCCTGGATACCGGAGGGGCGATCCAGAAGGCGGAAGAGTTCCTGCGCGACGATACGTTCGTCGTTCTCAACGGCGACATGGTCATCGATCTGAATCTCCGAGAGGCGGTGGCGTGGCACCGTTCCCGCGGAGCAACCGCGACGATGGTGCTGCGGCCCGAGCGGCGCGAAGCGGGTTACGGGATGATCGAAACGGACCGCGGCGGGCGAATCCAGCGGTTTCTGGGCCAAACCGGCCCCTCTCTTACCGACCAGAGCGGGGACGATCTGCTCGCCATGATGTTCACCGGTGTTCACGTCTTCGAGCCTACGATCTTCGGCTACATGGAGCCGGGACGCTTCGGGATCAATGCCGAGACGTACCCGGCGATGCTCGCCGCCGGCGAACCGCTCTACGGCTACCGCTTCGACGGATACTGGAGCGTGCTCGACACCCACGAGCTCCTGGAGGCCGGACGACGCGAGATCGCCAGTGGCGGCGTCCTCGCGCCCAGCCGCCGACCGGCCTTCAGTCCTTGACAAGCTGCGTCATGAATGAATAACTTACCAAACGTTAGGTTGGTCCCTCATGGGCATCAGCATCGTACAAAAGAGCGATCTCAAGCGCCGCAAGAAAAACCCGAAAATCGCCCTCGTTCTGGCGGGCGGCGCGGTCAGCGGTGGTGCCTTCAAGCTCGGAGGCATCAAGGCTCTCGACGACTTCCTCGTCAATCGTAAGACCACCGATTTCGACACCTATATCGGTCTCTCGGCGGGCGCCGTGCTGGTGGCGCCGCTGTCGGCGGGAATCTCGCCGGCGGAGATGTTGAAGAGCCTGGAGGGCAAATCGGAGCTGCTCGACCGCTTCGAGGCCATGGACTTCTACAGTCCGAACTTCCGCGAGTTCGTCCAGAGGCCGGCCGAGTATTTGCTCGGCGCCGCGCTCTACTTCCCGAGCACGATTGCCGAGTTCATTCGCGCGGTTCCGAAGCTCTCGGCACAGGTCGAAGAGGCGGCGCGCAACTATCTGAGCAAGCCGACCCCGGCCAACTTGACGACGGTCGTCAGCCCGCTGGCGGAGTGGTACTGGAACCGTCCCGACTTTCCGGCGCTTCTGAATCACCTGCCGACCGGGCTTTTCGACAACCGCAGCATCGAGCGCTACATCCGGCGCAATCTCGAGCGTGCCGGGTTGCCGAATGACTTCCGGCAGTTTCATCGCAACCGCAAGCGCGAGCTCTACATCAGCGCCATGAATCTGGACACCGCCGAGCGAGCGGTGTTCGGGCATGACGAGGATTCGAGCCTGACCATCTCGGAGGCGGTGCAGGCCTCGACCGCCCTACCCGGATTTTATCGCCCGGCGCGAATTCACGGCATCGACTACGTCGACGGCGGTGTGCGTCGGACCGCCAATCTGGACGTCGCGGTCGAACACGGCGCCGATCTGGTGATCTGCTACAACCCGTTCCGCCCTTTCTCGAACCGGCCGAAGCGCAAGCTCAACCGGCGCACCGGCGAGTACGAAGTCGAGGGGCGAAGAATGGCGGACGACGGGCTGCTGAGCATCATCAATCAGGTGTTCCGGACGTTGCTCCACTCGCGCTTGCAGTATGGTTTGCGGCAATTCCGCGAGGACCCCAGCTTCCGCGGCGACATCATCGTGATCGAGCCGAAGGAGTCCGACGCCAACTTCTTCGAGCTCAACGCTCTCGCCTACTGGGAGCGCATGCGGGCGGCGCAGCTGGGATACCAGTCGGTGACCGACTCGATCGAGCGCAACTACGAGCTGGTGCGAGCGATCTTTGCGCGTTACGGGCTCACCATGACCCGTCGCAACGTCGACAAGAGCATCCGCATGATGGCGGACGAAACGCCCGACGTCACCGAGGCGCTGACCCGCGAGATTCCGCGCCGCCGTCTGCGCGTGGCGTAAAACGATCCCGCGAATTGCCGCGCCGCGCCGTCGTTCAAGTTGTCGACTGTCGGCGCGCCGAGACTGCAGATGGTCTACTCTTCGCGGTCCGCCCAGGCCTCCTCGTAGAGGGCGAGCAGCTCCTCGCCCAGGCTACGGATGAGCCAGCGGTGGATCGTCGACGCTGCGGCTTCCCAGCCGTCCTCGAGGTGCGGCGCGTGACCGCCCGCGATGGTTTCGAGCTCGGCGTCGTGCGCGGTCGCCAGCGTGCGCAGTTGATGGAGCGGCGCAATCGGATCCTCCGATGCCGCGACCACCAAGCGCGGTGTTGTCGTCTCTGCAGGTTGCACATCCTTCAACGCAGCGAGCTCTTCGATCGCTGCTGCGGGCTCGAGGTGCCGGCCCGCCGGATAGTGAGCGACGAGGCTGCGCCCGGCTTCACGCTCGCCGCCGCGAAGGCGCTGCAGCCAGGTGCCCGACTTCGCGAGCGCATCGGCGGATACTGGCACCAGTGGCGCCAGCGCGATCGATGCCCTCAGTCGGGATGCCAGTCGTAGAGCTTGTAGCCCGCCGAGGTCGTGGCCGATCACGACCGGTTGGTCGTCGAGCTGGTCGAGCGCCGCGGTCAAGGCGGCGTCGCGGGCGGCGAGCGACGTCCGTTGCTCGGCACTTCGCCAGCCGACGGCGATGCAGCGCCAACCGCGATGGCTGAGAAAGCCCATGAAACGTCGCCAGGACTTCGGATCGTCCCAGAGGCCGTGTACCAACACCAGCGGCGCGGTGAACTTCGCCCTCTCCGCTTCCGTGAGCTCTGCCGTCAGTGGACCGAGGTTGCGTGCCATCGCCCCCCTAAGCTCGCTCCGACGACGCCCCAGCGCAAGTGCCCCCGCTGGTGGAAGTTCGGCTGTCGGTTGGCGAGGCTGGGGGCGCATCTGGCCCGCTGAGGATCGGCGCGGGGCCATCGCCGCCGGTCGCGAGTTTGGTGGGGCGCCCATGGAAGAGCGGTCGAAGGGAAGTTGCGATCGGTTGAGTGGTCGGCGTCGCGACAACTGTTCGCACACTCGATGGGGCGCCCATGGAAGAGCGGTCGAAGGGAAGTTGCGATCGGTTGAGTGGTCGGCGTCGCGACAACCGTTCGCACACTCGATGGGGCGCCCATGGAAGAGCGGTCGAAGGGAAGTTGCGATCGGCTAGGTGGTCGGCGTCGCGACAACTGTTCGCAAGCTGCATGGGCTAGATGCGAAAAGGCTCTCCGCCTATCGGAGAGCCTTCCCGTGAGCCGTGAGGCTCGTGTGTCTGTCTGAGAGAGAGAATACCTGGTCGTGTGTGTGACCTTGGTGCAGTTGGTGCTGGTGCTACTTCTTCTTCTTGGCGGCCGCCCGGGTCTTCTTCCGAGCCGGAGCCTTCTTCTTCGCGCGCGACACTCGCTTCTTCGTGGTCTTCTTGCGCGCGGTCTTCTTCGTAGCGCGCTTTTTGGTGGCGCGCTTCTTCGTGGCCTTCTTACGAGCGGTCTTCTTACGAGCTACTGGCATAACAGCCTCCTTGGTGAAGCGTTCTGTGACTTTGTGACCTCTCTCATCACAGACACTCTTCTCAACAGCCACACCCTACCAGAACTTGGCGGATTATAGGGTCCACTTACTGAGGGGTCAAGGAATAATGGCATTTTAGAAATGTTTTTTTAAATCAGATTCTCAGTGTTTGCAGGGTGATTCTGGCGTTCCGAATTGGTCCTCTTCGATCGCGAGAGTCATTCTAGCAGGACGTTTTAGAATCGATGAACGGGCCGCTTTCATCACGAGTGCAGAGACATCCCACAAAAAAAATTTGACAGAGCCAACCATGCGGAGAGGAGCTGTCGAAGCCGACTGCTGGAGGGGCGCCTAGAGTGTCCGGCGAGAGCCGGGGCGAGACGGCTGTAACCCTTGTCCCACAAGGCTTACAGCCGTCTCGATGAGGATGCGACGTGGTCGCTGCGCACGCTCTGGTGCGCGTCGTATCAGCCCTATCCGAACGCGCTGCGACCGGGATACACGGCGCGCTTACCGAGCATCTCTTCGATGCGCAGAAGCTGGTTGTACTTGGCGGTGCGTTCGCCGCGACAGGGGCTTCCGGTCTTGATCTGTCCGGCGTTCACCGCGACTGCAAGGTCGGCGATGGTCGAGTCCTCGGTTTCACCCGACCGGTGAGAAATGACTGTAGTGTAGCCTGCGCGCTTGGCGAGGCGGATGGTTTGGAGCGTTTCGGTGAGGGTTCCGATTTGGTTCACTTTGATGAGGATCGAGTTGGCGACACCGAGCTCGATGCCTTGTTGGAGGCGCGCTGCGTTGGTGACGAAGAGGTCGTCGCCGACGAGTTGGACACGCTTGCCGAGTTTCTCGGTGAGCGTTCCCCACCCGTCCCAATCGTTCTCGTCGAGACCGTCCTCGATCGACACCACCGGGTACTTGTTGACCCAGCGTTCGTAGAACTGAACCATCTTACGACTGCTGCGTTTTGAACCGTCGGACTTCTTGAAGACGTAGGAGCCGTCTTCGTAGAACTCGCTCGACGCGGGATCGAGCGCGAGCGCGATCTGCTTGCCCGGCTTGTAGCCGGCCTTCTCGATCGCCTGGACGATGACGTCCATCGCCTTGTCGTTGGACGGAAGGCGTGGTGCGAAGCCGCCCTCGTCGCCAATGCCGGTGTCGTATCCCCGCTTCTTGAGGATACCGCGCAGGGTCTGGAAGATCTCGCTGGCCATGCGCAGGCCTTCGGAGAAGCGGCGCGCCCCGACCGGCACGATCATGAACTCCTGGAGGTCGACCGAGCTATCGGCGTGGGCGCCACCGTTCAGGATATTGAGCATGGGAACCGGCAGAGTGACGGCGCGCGATCCGCCGAGGGAGCGGAACAACGGCTGCCCCTTGGCGGCTGCGGTTGCCTTCGCCACCGCCAGCGAGACGCCGAGGGTGGCGTTGGCGCCGAGGCGGCGTTTGTTGGGAGTACCGTCGAGCTCGAGCATGCGGCGGTCGATGTCCTCCTGGTCGGCGGCATCGCGCCCTCGTAGGATCGGGGCAATCTTCTCGTTGACGTGTTTGACCGCCTTGCGAACGCCTTTACCGAGGTAGCGAGCCTGCTTGTCACGAAGCTCGAGGGCTTCGTGCTCTCCGGTGGAAGCTCCTGACGGAACCGCGGCTCGGCCGAGTGCCCCGCCGGATAGCAATACGTCGACCTCGACGGTCGGGTTGCTGCGCGAATCGATGATCTCGCGCGCGTGGATGCGTCGAATCTTCACTGAGTACCCCTTTCCTATTTCCGTTTTGCGCAATACCGCACGACGCGCTACCTTCTGGACCGCGCTTGATCGAGCGAGAGACGATGCGCCATTTACCGCCACTTCCGAGGAATTTCAAAGGTGTCGCAGCTGCCGTAGCGGTCGCGTTGGGGCTGTGCGCGTTCTTTGCGATCTTCGGGACCCGAGGTGTGATGCACTTACGGCGACTCGAGCGCCAACAGGCGGAGGTCGAGCGGGTCGCCTATTCGCTCGCCCACAAGAACCAGAAACTGCGAGATCACCTCGATCGACTCGAGCACGACGATCGATACCTCGAGCGGATCGCGCGCGAGGAGCTCGGACTGATCAAACCCGGCGAGATCGTCTACCGCGTGCCGGCGGAGCCGAATCCGCCGGGCGACTCCGACTGACCAGCGTCAGCCGCCCTCTTCTTCGGCGACGATCTCCTCGTACTCGTCGGTCGACAGCAGCTCGTCGAGCTCGTCGGCGTCATCGAGCTCGACCTCGATCAACCAGCCCTCGTAGTAGGGGTCCTCGTTGACCAGGCTCGGCTGCTCGTCGAGATCGCCGTTGATCGCCGTAACCGTTCCTGTGACCGGAGCGCTGAACTCCTGCACGGTGCGGGCGGTTTCCACCTCACCGCAGACTTCGCCCCGCTCGATGCGATCGCCGACGTCGGGGAGCTCGACCGCGATGATTTCTCCCGCACGTTGCTGGCCGATCTCCGAAAGCCCGAACTGGGCACTGCCGTCTTCCGCCCTTACCCAGAAGTGGTCGTCCGTGAATCGCAACACGGGTTCGGAGGAAGCTTCCTCCACACTGGACTTCTTCTTGCGTGCCGCCACGGCGCGGTAGTTGCAGAGGTGGAGATCGAAGTCAAGTCCGGAAAATGCAGCGTTTTTGCTATGCATTTGGGGGGCAGTGGCCCGAGTCCTCGGCACCGGCGGTCGCACACATTCTCCCGACATCGCCCTGCTTGTCGCGGCGGTCGTGCTGGGTAGGTGAGGGGTCCCGTCGGCTTCCCAGCAACGCTCGCACGGCGAGCGTCTCTGCGGGGGAGCCGGGCCGGCGTCGGGTCAATCCGCCCGAGTGGCCCTGTTGGGGCGTCTGAGTCCGGTACTTCTCTCCCCCGCTCCCAGGGACTACTAGATTGGCCTTATGGACCACTCGAATGCTCGTACGGTGTACCGAACCTGTTCCCTTTGTGAGGCCTGTTGCGGATTGGCCCTGACGGTGGAGAGCAACCGGGTGACCGCGGTGAGGCCGGATGGGGAAGACGTTTTCTCCAAGGGGTTCGTCTGCCCGAAGGGAATGGCGATTGGCGAGATCCAGAACGACCCGGATCGATTGAAGACGCCCCTGAGGCGAAACGCGGCAGGAGAGTTCGAAGAGATCTCCTGGGAGGAAGCTCTCGGAATCACCGCCGAGCGACTCCTCGATACTCGGCGGAAACACGGCGCCGACGCGATCGGCATCTATTACGGTAACCCGATCATCCACAACCACGGTGCGTTGGTGCTGCGGAAGGCACTGCTCGATACGATCGGTACCCACAACGTCTTCAGCGCCGGTTCGCAAGACACCAGCCCCCGGTTCGCGACCTCGTACTATCTCTACGGGAGCTCGCTGGTGACGCCGGTGGCCGACATCGATCGCTGCGATTACTTTCTTTGCATCGGTGCGAATCCGGTGGTTTCGAACGGAAGCGCCTTGACCGCTCCCAACATGCGAGCGCGGTTGCGGGCGATCGCCGAGCGTGGCGGCAGAGTCGTTGTCGTCGATCCGCGTCGCTCCGAGACGGCCGAGCTCGCCGACGAGCACGTCGCGATTCGTCCGGGCGGTGATGCGGCGTTCCTCCTGGCGATGATCCGCACCTTGGTTGATCGCGGCCGCGTCGACGATGCAAGGATCGAAGAGACGGCGGAGGGCTGGTCGCGGGTGCGGCCTCACGTGGAGGAGCTCGATCTCGATGCCGCGTCCATTGCTTGCGGCGTGTCGCTCGAGACGATCGAACGATTGGCCCTCGAGCTGATCGATGCCGAGGCCGGGGTGGCGTACTCACGGGT
>JANQHZ010000192.1 GCA_028282445.1 Candidatus Binatia bacterium
GACAAGGTCAATCACCGCGACTACGGACAGTGGGGACTCGGCAAGGTCGTCGAGGAAATGACCTCGACCGTTTCCGGTGGGACGTGCCTGGTTCGCATCGTATTCCAGGACGGCAAGCAGCGGGTCTTCCACAACGACCTCGACGCGCCGATGTGCTGCTACTACATGGGCCTGCGAAAAGTCTGGGAGTCGGACGACGACGACCCGCCGCGGCCGCCGGTCGTGCCGCGCCGCATCGGTCGCGACTGACCGTTGTCGGCGGACGGTCCGCCGCCGCCGACCGCTAAGCGCGGGCGCGGTCCGATTCCCACTCGGCGATTCCTTCCGGGGAAAGATATCGTACGATGTAGTCACGGAACGCACGCAAGGCGCGCTTTCGGTCCTTGAACAGCTCTTCCTTGACCCACTCGCCCTGGATCCAGCAGTCGAACGAAGGCTCGCGGGTCAGTGCCAGCTCGAGAATGCGCTCGCCGATCGGCGTTCCGGTCACCAGGAGTCGAGCCGTTCGACCGGAGTCAATGAATGCTCCGCGCGCGTAGTCCGGCAGGTCCACGGTGTTGCGGATTCGCTCCGCCTCTTTGTCGGCGAACGGCCGCTCGGCCAGGTTCACGTATCCCCACTGGCCCAGGTCGGGGTTGGCGTCGATCAGCAGCTTCTGGTTGAGGTCGGTCAGGCGTGCCCGCGCCGCCTCCTGCTCGAAGCCTTTGGCGGCGCGATAGAATCGCTGCCCGACCGGCGGCTGTGCCGGCGCGACGGGGCTGGTTCGGCGCCCACGCTCGTCCTTGTCTCCGAGCTCGACCCACCAGCGATCCTTGACCGCCTTGTCTTCCGCATCGGCCCCCGCCGGTTGGTCTTTGCCCTCTTCACTCATGCCGCTCGCCGCCCACCGTTCCGGCCGTTCGCCGCTCGCGGCCCGCGTCGCTCCGGCAGCACGCTCTGCTCCATCTGAGCCGCGAAGATGTCGGCCTTTGCCTCTGCGTCCGTCCACAGGATGTAGTGCCCCATCTCGTGGTAGACCGCGTTGATCCACTGCTCTTCCGAGTTGTACTTGCGGCCGCGCTTCCAGTTCTCCGGGTGAACGAGACAGATGGTCCCGTCTTCGAAGGTCCTGCCCGCGGTGCGGCCCCAATCGAGGTATTCGAACCACTCGATACGCGGACGCCTGAGTCGATAAAACCTGCAGATCTCCGAGATCGCCTTGTTGAATCGAGACACCTTGTGCTCGCGAAAGTACTCGCTGAGCAGCCGGTGAATTACCTTTCGATCCTTCAATGGCGGTACTGCCATCCGCATCTTCGACTCCAAATCTCCGGTCCGTAAAGAGAGACGGACGATAGAGAGGGCCCCCGGCCTTGTCAACGTGGGCTCGGCCCTGGAATCGCCGACCAGACGAGCGAAATTAATCTAAGTTTCAACCACTTACCGAATCTTCCTCACCTAGACGATTACCCCCTGCGCCGAACTCGTTTTTGCCAGCGACTTTCTGTATGATCGGTCGATATGTACCCGGAAATCCTGACCATCGGCCCACTTACCCTCTATTCCTTCGGTGCGATGATGGGCCTCGGCTTCCTGGTTGCCCACAACCTCACCGCGCGCGAGTTGCGGCGACACGGGCTCGATCCGGAGAGCGCCTCCAATCTCCTGCTGGCGACCGCGATCGGCGGGATCGTGGGGTCGCGGGTGTGGGCCGTCTTCAACGAGTGGGAGCTGTTCCTCGCCGACCCGCTCACCTCGATCTTCTCCGGCGCCGGGTTCGTCTGGTACGGCGGTTTGATCGGCGGAGCTCTCGGCGCGACCCTGGTGTTCTGGCGCGATGGCATCCCGTGGATGCGCGGCGCCGACTGTGTCGCCCCCGGCCTCGTCCTCGGTCAGGCGCTGGGACGGATCGGCTGTCACCTCGCCGGCGATGGCGACTGGGGCGCGGTAACGACGGTCCCTTGGGGTGTCGCCTACACCAAGGCCATCATCGGTTGGCCGCACCCCGAGGGGGTCGTCGTGCACCCGACCCCGCTCTATGAAGCCGCCGCGTACACGTTGAGCTTCGCCCTACTGTGGCGTCTTCGAACCAAGCTGACGGCCGACGGCGCCATCTTTGCGCTCTACCTGCTCACCGCTCCGCTGGCGCGCTTC
>JANQHZ010000325.1 GCA_028282445.1 Candidatus Binatia bacterium
ATGTCGGAGTATGATTCGTTCTTCGATCTTCCTCTCGAAGAACGAATGGAGATCGCGTTGCAACCGGGTGAGGTTTGCGGTTACGAGCCGCTCGAATCCAAGGTGCGGGAGCTGAACGATTCCTTCCATTGCGTGTTCGGGGGCGAGGAGTTTCCCGAGCTCCGTGCGATGGTCAGCGTGGGCACGAACCGGTGGCCTCGGCATCCCGCCGATCTCGAGTCGGTAACGCGCGAGACGATGCGCGCGCTGCATCGAGTGGGTGTCGACGTCATGGGTGGATTAGCGATGTCGCTCGGCCTACCGGTCGAGTATTTCGATTCCATCCTTTTCGACCCCGCCATCGGCGACGCGAGTCATACGGGGTCTTTGCGCGCACGGAGGTACCCGGCGCAGCAGGGGGTCGAGGGATTCATCGGAACCGAAGATCACGTCGACGGTCCTCCCCTGGCTCTGATCATTCAGAACGATGTCCCGGGTTTGCAGACCGAGGTCGCCGGCTCGGGGTGGGCGACGATCGCGCCGAAGCCCGACACCCTGGTTTGCCAGCTCGGTAGTGTCTTCTCGCTCTGGACCAACGATCGCTATGTGCCGAACCGGCACCGCGTGAGGAACGACGACCCCACACGAGATCGCCGCTCGCTGATCTACTGGTTCCCGATCCATCCGGAGGCCATGCTTTCCTGCGTCCCGACGTGCTGCGATGCAGAGGCGCCCCCTCGCTATGAGCCCGTTCGCTATACCCAGTACCTGGTGGACTGGGTAAGGAGGTTTGCCGAGCAAGGCGAGGCGACAAACGACGGATCGGCCCCGATCGCAGGTGCGCAGAGCCAACGAGACGATCAGGCTCGGGACGCTGACGGGCCGAAACGCGGAAGGTTTTGAGAAGGGGGCGGCCCCGTCGTGTAGGTTGGCGAGGCTTGGCTCAGAATCAAACCAGCCCACCGCACTCGTGTCTTATGGTTTGCTAGCCACTTCGGTCGCGGGGTATCGTTGTAAACCGAAGTTTCGGGGCATTTGGGTTGACATTACAGCCAGCAGGTATCGGTGACGCCGACGTCTCACCGGTGCGCATTCTGCGCATCGCGATGGTGAGTGGGTTTGGAACCTCCAAGGGAGGGTACTTCTCGGACGTTCTGCTCGGGTTGCTGTGCAGCGACGCACTGGCGCTCGGTCACGATGCCAAGATGCTCCGCGTTTACTACGACGGTACGCATCGGGAGCGAGACGCGGAGATATCACAGCGTCTGGCTGACTGGTTGCTGAACGAGGAGATCGACCTGGTCGTCACGGATCGGGTGCTCGACAATTCTCCCTTCGCGCGTTGGAAGGCGCAGCGACCCGCCAGCCGTATGCTGCTTTTGCCGCCACCCGAGGGGATGGCCAGCGTCCCGCCGGCTGATGCCGCGCTTGGATTTCGTCCCTACGAGCGGCGCAGAGATCACGGCGAGATGGGCGACGAAGTGCGGCGCGCCTTCGCAATGTGGCTTGCGGCCGATCTGGCATCGGCCGAAGAGGCCGATATCCCGGGCCTCTCGCAGGTAAGACACGGGCGACTCCAGTCGCCTGCTCGATCGTTACTGGAAGCTACCGGCTCGTCTCTGCACTTTCGCCCGGTCGTCGAGTGCGAGGTCATCTCCGATTCTGCCATCACCCCCGCTCCCTACACCGTTTTCGGGAACGGGGGGTGTCCCTATAGCCGAGATGTGAGCCAGGCCGCGCCTTACGCTGATCTGCAGCTTCCCGAAGAGGATGAGATCCTGCGCAAGGGATGCGCGTTCTGCACCATGGGCGGCGACTACGACAAGCGCACCAACCAGGAGACCGTCGCGTCTGTGCTGCGCCAGGTTTCCTACTTGACCGAGCATCTGCCCAAGCCGCATTCGTTCGTGCTGACCGATCAGCACCCGCTGCGCTACCTCACGCTCTTGCTGGAGCGCGCCGAGGCTGAGGGGATCCGAGAGGTGACTTGGCTGTTGGAGACGCGGGCGGATTGGCTGGTCGAGCATCGCGCTGCGCTCGAGCAGAGCATCGCGATCGCAGCGCGAACGGAGACCCGGCTGCAGCTCTATTTGGTGGGCTTTGAGTCGTTTTCGAACGAGGACCTCGAGCGATACAACAAAGGCACGACGCGCGAGATTCTGCTGGCTGCGGCGGATCTCGTGCGCGAGCTCGCGCGCTTGCATCCTCGGCACTTTGGGTACACCCGCGATCGCGGCCATAGCCTCATCTTGTTCCATCCTTGGACTTCGCCGAGCAGCTTGCTCGAGTCGGGCGAGACGTTGCGCGCGAACGGGTTCTCCGACTTTTTCTACGACATCACGCGCAACCGCCTGCGTTTGTATCCCCGCCTGCCGGTCTATTCGCTGGCCAAGTCGCAGGGCTTGGTGACGGACGACTGGGTGGGCGACGAAGCGTCGCAAACCGCTCGGTCGAAGGGGTACAGCGTCGATATCGCGTGGCGTTTCTCCGATCCTCGCGCCGCCATCGCGTACGAGGCTTGCCGCAAGTTGAGGAACGACCTGGGAGGCGAGACGGAGATCAGTCAGCTCGTCGCCGTGTCGCGGTGGTCCGCGGGCTTCCCGGCCGACGAGACTCCCGAGCCTGACGATGCGGTCGGCGATCTCGAGTCGGCTCTCGCCAAGCTGTCGGATCGCTTCGGTCGGCTCTTGCAGGGGTCGTGTGGCGACCGTGCGGCGCCGGTAATCTTCGCAGGGGCGTGCAACAATGCTTGTCACGGATGCGAAAACCGGGATCGCTTCTTTCCGGACGATGGCGAGTCGTTGCAGGGGCGCGTCGACGAAGCTCGCGAGAAGGGTCTTCCAGTGATGCTGGCGGGGCGCGAGCCGACTCTGCATCCGGATTTCGTACCGCTGATCGAACGCGCCCGTAGCGAGGACGAGCGTCGGGTGGGGGTCGTTACCAACGGGCGACGCTTTGCCTATGGAAAGTTCACGGCGCAGGCCGTGCGATCCGGGTTGTCGGACGTCTCCGTCAAAGTGTTTGCTCCGACAGCGGAGCTGGCCGATCGAATCTGCCGCGTCGAAGGTGCGCACGCGCAAGCGATGGCCGGAATCGAGAAGCTGGTGAAAGTCGGCGTCCGTATGGAGATGCGCGTGCCGTTGCACGCGTCGGCCCTCGACACGCTTGCGGACTTCGCCGAGCTCGCGAGCTCCCATCGCGTCGGAACGATCCGGGTCGAAGTGGCGCTCGACTCACTCGGGCTGCGCAACCTCGCCAGGGCGGAGACCTCCTTGGAGCAGCTCGAGGCCGCGTGTCGGGAGCGTGGTGTTCGGCTGGCCGTCTCGCCACTTCCCTGCGGTATGCGGGGATTTGACCGGATGCCGGCTTGACTGGGAAATGACGGTCGGATTCAAGAAAACACCGCGCGAGATTCCGCGCATCGAACCGCCCGAAGCAGAGGCCTTCGAAAGAAGTTGCAGGCGGCCCCGACGTCCGGTCGTATTGCGCGGATTGCTGGCCAATACTGAGCTCGATCAGTGGTCGTTCGAGTCATTGCGCTCGGAGTTCGAGAAGGTGGAAGTGCCGATGCACCGTACGTGTAGCGGTGCGGTGACGCCCGATCCCCGGCTCGGCGTTCCGACCGAGCCGCACGCGCTAGGCGAATTGCTGGATCAGCTCGGTGGCGGAGGAGCGCCATCGCTCTACATGATGTCTCGCGTCGAGGAGCTCCCGGCCCAATGGGGCGGGAGGGTTACGACGCCGCTCTACTGCGAGAAGGCTGGGTGGTTGTCCCGCAAGCTTTGGATCTCGCCGAGCGGAACGGCCACGATGTTGCACCGCGACGCTGCCGACAACATCCACTTGCAGCTCATCGGTTCGAAACGCTTCACCTTGATCGAGCCCAGCCAGAGCGCGCGCCTGTACCCGAACTCTCTCTTCGACAGTGTGCCGAACGGCTGCCGTGCCGATCTCGATGCGCCGGATTTCGAACGCTACCCGGATTTTCGCGACGTCGAGATGGAAGTTACCGAGCTCGAGCCTGGCGACGCCGTCTATATCCCGCGCGGCAGTTGGCACCACGTTCGCACAGTCGCCGATAGCTTGTCGGCAAACTTTTGGTGGGCGGTAGGGTGGCGTCTGCCGCTGGTATTTGGTGCGGATCTCTTCAAACGCCTGCGGGGCGTCAGTCGATAATCGGCATGAGTGGCTCGTTCGAGTCTGCGGCCGAAGTACCGCGAATCTCGCCGCCTTCGCCGGAGTCCTTCCAGGCCGAGTTCGTAGAGCCGTCGCGGCCGGTGATCCTGCGCGGTGCGATCACGGATTGGCCGGCGATGCAGAGCTGGTCGCTCGAGTATCTGAAGGAGAGATTCGGCGAGCGTGAGCTTCCGGTGGTGCGCGAGAAGGGCGGCCTTCACTACGATGCGCGCGGGGGCCTCCACTACGAGCGCATCCTGTTTGGCGACTACTGCGACTTGATCGCGGACGGTCGGCCGCACGATCTCTACGTCACAGTTCGGGTGGATGAGCAGCTTCCGGAGCTGTTCGACGACATTCGCCCCCTGGCGTACACCGCTGATCCCCCTTGGGCGCGTTCGCGATTCTGGCTCGGCGCCGCGGACACCAAGTTGCCACTGCACCGCGACCTGCCGGAAAATCTGTATGCGCAGATCCGCGGTCGCAAGCAGTTCTTGCTCCTCGATAAGCGGCTGACCCGGATGGTATACCGCCACGCCTTCTATTCAGGGGTCCCGAACTACAGCCCGGTCGATGCCGAGCAACCGGACCTGTCGCGGCACCCTCGCTTTCGCGGGGCCCCATTGCTGCGGGCGGTGGTCGAGCCGGGGGACCTCCTCTACATTCCCAGTATGTGGTGGCACCAGGCCCGCTCGCTGACCATGTCGATGTCGATCAATTTATGGTGGCTCCATGGTCCCAGGGTAGCCATCGCTCGCTTGGCGGAGCTGTACATGCGGCTTCGCAAGCTCAACCTGTGAGGTCGAGGTAATGAGTGGCCCTGGAGTATTGCGAGCGGGCAGGGGGCTGGCTATCGTCTCGGTAGCTCAATGACGCAGCCAACGGATGAGAGCTCGCACCCGCTGGATCGCCGGCTGGTGACTGAGCAGCAGCGCCGGGAGCTCGATGAGCGCGGGTTCTTCGCCACCGAAAAGTTGTTCAGCGATGAAGAGCTGGCGCTGGTTCGGCAAGAGAGTTTCCGACTCCACAGGGCGTCGATCGCCGACATCCCGGCGGATAACCCCATCCATCGAAAGAAGCAGGGGATACGTCCGTTCTTGCCCACCCCGCAGGAACGCAGCGAAACGATCGCCAGCTTTCAGCGCCACCCGGTGTTCCAGAGTCTGGCGCGTGAGATCATCGGACCCGACGTCGACCAGACCTGGAGTCAGTGTTGCTTGAAGTACCCCGACGTCGGACGGTTCACCCGCTTCCCCTATCACCAAGATGGTCGTTTCGCCGAGATCGATCGGCAGGATTCGGGTTTCTCCTGCTTCCTGGCGCTGGAATCGCTGTCGCCGGAGAACGGAACCCTGCATTTTGCCGCCGGCGCTCACCGCACGGCTCTGCCGCATCAGTGGGATGAACGCCTCGAGTGGTGGTCGTGCTCGGTAGACGACTTCGAGGTCGTGCCCGGGACACTGCAGCCCGGCGAGATGATCGTATACCGACTGATGACGCCGCACGGCAGCCCGCCTAATCTGACCGATCAGGTTCGCCAGGCGTTCTTGATTACCTTCAACGTACCGGGCGTTCGCCTGCTCGAGAATGGCGAATTGTTTGGCGATCAGCGACCACTCTTGCGTGACGGTGGTCTGGCCTGAGGCGCTGCCTTCGCCGGCGGCGCTCGGTTGATTTTCCGCTCGGGGCGGCACTAAGATGCCCGTCTGCCTGCCACCTCTCCAACTGCGGCGGGTGAGTGCCTCAGCGTGACTCGACCGACCATCATCGACGACGGATTGCAGGCCCGGCTCGGCTTCGGAAGCCTATCGGCGGATCGCTATGTTTCGCCCGAGTTTCACCGCCTCGAGTGGGAGCGCCTGTGGCCGAAGGTGTGGCACGTCGCCGGCAGAGCCACGGACCTCCAGAAACCGGGCGACTATCTGACTTATGAGTTCGGTTTGTGGTCGATTCTCTGTGTCCGGCAGGACGACGGCGGACTGCGGGCCTTCCACAACGTTTGTCGGCATCGTGGACGTCGCCTGCGCGAGCCGGGATCGGGGAACGTCAAGACGTTCAAGTGCGGCTACCATCACTGGCACTTCGGGCGCGACGGCCGCCTCGTGCACGTGCCCGAGAAGGAGTTGTTCCCGCAACTCGCGGGTGGCATGGACAAGTGCGGGCTTGCAGCGATCGCGTGCGAAGAGTTCGAGACCTACATCTGGGTGAACTTTGGTCCGAACCCGAAGCCGCTGCGCGATTACCTCGGCACGATGGCGGAGCGGCTAGAAGACTACGATTTCGCCTCCTGTCATCTGGTTGCCGATCAGAGTGCCGAGGTGGCTTGCAACTGGAAGGTCGCCGCCGACAACGCGACCGAAGGTTACCACATTACGCGACTGCACCAGCAG
>JANQHZ010000332.1 GCA_028282445.1 Candidatus Binatia bacterium
CCGATTGCTGACCGCTGTCCTACGCCAGGCTCTCGACGACTTGAGGGATTACCAGCTCCGACGCGACCCCAACGCGCGTCGGATCCACGATGCTGCGTCGGGCTGGATCTTCAGCGGCGCCAATACCGAGGAAGAAGACCATCTTTCGTTCGAGCGAACGTGCAACCTGCTCGGCATCGAACCGTCGTACTTGCGCGGGTTGATCCGCCGACAGATCGCTTCGACCGGCCTCACAGGCACCCGGCGGCCGAGCGCCCGCAAAAGCACACCGGGACTCTCTACTGACGCTGCTCTCTGCTCCGAATCGATCGATCCGCACGTGTGATCTTGCCGCGCACCCAGGCGCCGCCGTCCGGGTCGAGCATGATGCGGCCCACACCGCCGGGAACTTCCACGCGCAGCTCGCGCACCTCGTCGCCCGCGAGAGGCAGAGTGTCGGCAGGCTCCATCCTGGACAACGCGTTCTCGACCGCCTCTGCGTCGAAATCGAGATAACGCCGTCGCAAGTGCGCCTCGCCGGCGCTCGGGCAGTGTGCTTCGTCCACCTGCAGGACCCGGCGAGCACCGGTCGCAAGGTCGCCCGCTCCGAACTCTTCGAGCCATTCCTCGATGGTCTTCCAGATGACATCGTACGTACGGGTGTGGTTGGCGACGAAGAGTTGGTAGAGTTCGGCGCGATTTTCGTAGACGCTCATCTTATCGGGTCCGACCAGGTCCGGCGCGTCGTCGGCGAACTCTTCGAGCAGGGCTCGCAGCACGCGGCGTAACATCGCCGCGACAGGCAGTCGCTCGCTAAACGCGAGATGCCGTGCAGTGAGCGGCATCAACTGGCCGCGCGACAGCACGATGTAGGCGGCGATCAAGAAGTAGCCCTCTTCGCCCTGGTCGCGCGAGAAGGTGTGGCACCCGACCACATACTCGCCCTTGGCCTTGCCGTAGCCGGCCACCGGTATGGTCTCGAGTCGGTACTCGTCGCGGCGGTCGAAGAACTCCGTGCCCGGAAGCAGGGTATAGCCGAAGATGTTGATGTTCGGGAAAACCGTAAGCAAGTGGTCGAGGTTCGCCTCGAATTCGTGCAGCGTGTCGCCCGGCAACCCCCAGATGAGCTCAGCCGCCACGGGAATTCCATCCTCGGCCAACGACTTCACGATCGGCTCGTAATCGTTGGCGCGCATGTTGGTGCGGTGACTGAGATCGAGGGCGAGCGGCGTCAACGTCTGCAAGGCGAGGTGGTAGTGCGACAACATGTCGTGGTCGTGCAGCAACCGCACGATCTTCTGCACCCGCTTGTTGTGGTTCTTCGACCAAGATGTCGCAAAGTTGGTCGGCAGTCCGTAGCGCTGCTTGAGCTCCAAGATCAGCTCGGTCTTGGCGAGGTCCTCGCGCAGCGCACCGAAGTTCGAATCGCACAACCAGACGTCCTTGACGCCCCCTTCGACCAAACGCTCGAGGTCGCTGCGGATCCGTTCCATCGAGAACTGGTACATCTTGGTACCGATCGCCCCGGTTCCCCATTCGCAAAAGGAGCAGCGGAACGGACAACCGCGGCTGGTCTCGTAGGAGACCTGCTCGTAGATCGGCTCGCCCGCCTCGTCGCGCAGCTCGATATGGTCCAAGGC
>JANQHZ010000360.1 GCA_028282445.1 Candidatus Binatia bacterium
GAACGAGCTTCCCGCCTCGGGCACGGCCTGGATCCCGAGGATCTCGACCGGAGTCGAGGGGCCGGCCGCCTTCACCTTCTTGCCCTTGTCGTCGATCATCGCGCGAACCCGCCCAGCGGACGGGCCGCAAACGAAGGGGTCGCCGACCTTGAGCGTTCCTTCCTGGACGAGGACGGTCGCCACCGGACCGCGGCCGCGGTCGAGCTTGGCCTCGACGATGGTGCCCTTGGCCATCTTGTCGGGATTGGCTCTGAGCTCGAGCAACTCGGACTGCAATAGCAGCATCTCGAGCAGCTGCGGCAGACCCTCCTGGGTGTGAGCAGAGACCGGAACACAAGTCGTATCGCCGCCCCAGTCCTCGGGAACCAAACCGTGGTCGGCTAGCCCCTGCTTGATCTTGTCGAGCTCGGCGCCCGGCTTGTCGATCTTGTTGATCGCGACGATGATCGGCACCTCGGCGGCACGCGAGTGGTTGATCGCTTCCACCGTCTGCGGCATCACGCCGTCGTCGGCCGCCACCACCAGCACCACGATGTCCGTCACTTTCGCACCGCGGGCGCGCATCGAGGTGAAAGCCTCGTGGCCGGGAGTATCGAGAAAGGTCACCTGACGGCCGTCCACTTTGACCGTGTAGGCACCGATGTGTTGGGTGATTCCACCGGCCTCGCCGGCAGTCACGTTGGTCTCGCGGATCGCGTCCAGGAGAGACGTCTTGCCGTGGTCAACGTGCCCCATGATGGTGATGACCGGCGGTCGCGGCGCCGTCGCCTCCTCGGTCGCCGTCTCGTGCGCTTCCTCGATGACCGACTCGGCATCGAACGAAACGTTCTCGACATTGTAGTCGAACTCGGAAGCGATGAGGGTCGCGGTATCGACGTCCAACACCTGGTTGACGTTGGCCATCATGCCCTGCTCCATGAGCTTCTTGACGACCTCGGCCGCCTTGACCCCCATGGACTTCGCCAAATCGCCGACGGTCACGACACCGGTGATACGAACGATACGCTTGCTCGCCTTGGGCGTCGTAATCTCGGTCTTCTTCTGCTCTTTGCCGGGTTGCGCCCGCTTCTTGCGCGGGACCCGACTCATACGACGATCGCGATCGCCCAGCTCGGCAAACTCCGGCTTCTGGATGACGCGACGCTTCTTGCGCTTTCCCGGTCTCGATGAATCCGGAGGCGGCGCCATATCCATTGGCGAAGCCGGCTGCGACGGTCCGCCGCCTGTGCCACGACGACCGCGGCCCGCATCCGACGGCGTTGCACGTCCGCGTGTCGCCGCGATCCGCTCGGCTTCGACTTGACGCAGGTCGATCTTGCCGAGCACCTTCGGTCCGGTCGGCTTGTTCGAAGTCGACGGGGCAGGAGTCTCAGTGGTCTCTTTGGCGGCCGGCTTCGACACCTCCGCCGGCAACGGTGGCGCGCTCGAGACCGTGGTCGTTTCCAGCGGCGGCGCGACCGTCTCCAACGGCGGAGGCTCGACCGGCGGCGCCTCGGCGGGCATCTCCGGTTCCACCGGCGGCGCCGGGGGCTCGGCCGCTTCGACGATCGGAGCGTCCACAACTTCGTCGACCGGCGGCGCCGGAGGCGGCGGGGCAGGAGGTTCAGGCGCGGCGATCGGCTCTTCCGGGACCGGGGGGAGCGCCACCGGTTCGACCGGCTGAACCGGGTCCGGCAAGGCCTCTGGAGCCGCAAAGGCTTCCAGCACGTCGCTCTGAACACCGAGCGGCATCAGCGGTTCCGCCGCTTCGGTCGGCTCGGACTGCGGCCGGGCGCGGCGACGGATCACCTTGGCGCCGACGCGCTTCTGAACGACCTGCTCGCCGGTCTCGCCGGTAACGACCCGTTCTTCGCCGACCGTCACTTTTGGACGGTCGCCCAATCCGAGCTCGTTCTCGACGCGCTCGACCTCGTCCTCGGTCAGAGAGCTCTGCGACCGCTTGCCAAGGATCCCGAGCTTCTCGATCCGGGCCAACAGGTCCTTCGACTCCAATCCCCACGATTTCGCCAGCTCGTGCACTCGCATGCGCGCCATCGGGTCATCCTCTCAGAGA
>JANQHZ010000375.1 GCA_028282445.1 Candidatus Binatia bacterium
GACGCCGACCGTCACGTTCACCCCGGCCACCCAACCGCCGACTCCAACCGTGACCAACACGCCACTGCCGCCGACGGCGACCGCGACGCCAACGCCACCCTGTAATTTGCCGATCCTTGAGCCCGGGGAGTTCTTCGACGACCCCGAAGTGGGGATTGTCGGAACCGCCGACGGGACCAGCTGCCCGGAAGACGCGGAGATTCTCGCGTGCACTCCCTCGAGCGAGAAGTACTCGGTCGACGTCGCGCTCTTCGCCGCGATCGCCACCCAACCCACGAGCACGACGATGCTGGTCGGTTACCGCAGCGACCTCGTCGAGTTGGGTGACCGCGACCGCGAGGCCGCGGTCGACATTGGCCCTGACGCTTTTGTCTTCACAACCAATGACTTGGACTACGCGATCCGGCTGATCTGGTCCGGCACCTCGACGCCACTGATCGACCCGGAGGGAGTCCCGCTCGTCCGCCTCAACTTCAACCTGTGCGAAGGAGCCGACTTCCCGACACTCGAAGATCTCGCCTGTCAGGTCGAAGGATGCTCCGGAGCGGGTGGACCGATCGAAGGCTGCACCTGCGAGGTGAGGACGCCGGCCGACGTCCAAGGTTGACCAATTGCTGAACTTTGGAGGCTACACCCGGCATGACCACCCTCGGCCGCACGCGCGCCTTGGTCCCAGCGCTGAGCATTTTGTTCTTCGCCGCTTGCGGCGGCGAAACCTCTGTGGACCTGACCGCCACCGCAACGCCGAGACGCGCCACGCCTACTCAGACTCCGAACGACGCGAGCCCAACGACCATCCCGACGTCAACGGAAGATCCCGCTACAGCGACTCCTGAGGCGACAGCCAGCGTAGCCCGGCCGACCGATACTCCGTCGCCAACCGACACCAACACGCCCCGACCCACCGCCACGCGGAGGCCGTTCACATCTACGCCCAGCATGGCGACAGCGACCGCAACGATCGCTCCCACCCGGACGCCAACTAGAACCAACACGAGGACGTCGACCGTCACTCGAACGCCGACGAGCACGACAACACCCTCGACAACGCCAACGACAACACCCACCGCAACGGCGTCGCATACGGCCACCGATCGGCCGACGGCTACACCTACGGGCTTCCCGACCGGGACTGCCACCGCAACCTCCACCGCGTCCGCGACGCCGCCCCCGACTTCGACCGCTACGGCATCGGCCACGCGAACCGAGACCGCCGCCAACACCCCGACCAGTACGGCCACATCGTCCCCCACCGCGTCGGCACTGCCCTCCGAACCCACCAGCACCCCGGCCTCGAGCGAAACCCCGACGCCACTCGACCCGACCGCTACTCCGAGCGAGGCTGCCACCGCTACCCCTGCCAACACCGCGAGCGCGACGGCAACGGCAACCGCCTCCGCCTCCGCCTCGGCAACCGCGACCGGAACTCCAACAGCTTCTCCGACAGACACGCCGCCAGCCGCGACCAGCACGGCGACACCGACGGACACGGCGTCGGTCGCCGCGACCGAAACGGCAACCGCCACAACGACCGCCGTTCCGAGCGACACTCCGACTCAAACGGCCGAGACAGCAACCCCGACCGGCACTGCTTCTAGTACGCCCACTGTAGCGGCAACGACTACCGAAGCCCACACAGCAACGCCGACGCAGACCGACACACCGTCCGCAACGGCTACGGCGAGTCCGACCGGCACGCCGACCGACACCGGGACGAGCACCCCGTCCGCCACTCCGACGCCCACCCACACTTCAACCCCGACAGAGACTCCATCGCAGACGCCGACCGACACGGCGACCAACACACCGACCAACATACCGACCAGCACCGCGACGCCTTCGAGCACCCCATCGCAGACACCGTCGGCCACCCCGACCAACACGGCCACGCACACCCCCACCGCGAGCCCGACCGATACGGCGACGCATACGCCCACGCCGTCGCACACCCCTAGCGCTACGTCGACGCCGACCGACACCCCATCCCAGACTCCGACGAGCACCACGACCAATACTGCGACACCTACGCACACCCCGACCGACACGCCGATCCCCACGGCGACGGCCACCTCAACACCGAGCGCTACGCCGAGCTTCACCTCGGTGCCGGCGACCGCCACACCGACTGAGCTTGCCAGCGGCCCGGTTTGCGGAAACGGATTGATCGAACCAGGCGAAAATGGCGACGACCCCGAGCTCGGCTCATTCGGAGATCCGAGCGGCGTCGAATGCCCGGCGGACACGCAGGTCCTCGACTGCGTACCTTCGACCGAACGCTTCTCAGCAGAGGTTGCCTTGCTGCCGCCAGTCGGACGGCAGCCAAACAGCACGGTGATGCTGGTCGGCTACCGCAGCAATCTGCTCGATCTCGGAGACCGCGACCGCGACGCCGTCAAGGACATCGGGCCGAACAGATTCCTATTGACGAGGACAGACGCCGACTTCGCAGTTCGCCTCGTATGGACCGGCCAAGCCCCGCTGACGGACGTCGACGGATCGTCGCTCGTGCTCCTGACGTTTAGCCTGTGCGAAGGAGCCGCCGCGCCCGCGCTGACAGACCTCGCATGCCAGGTCGAAGGCTGCGCTGGACTCGGTGGCGGAATCGAGGGATGCAATTGTGAAATCCGTCCGGCGCAGAGCGACGACTGAGGTGCCGCGACCGGCGAATCCGACACACTGTGAGGAATCATCCATGAAGACCGTCATCCATCATCGGGCACTCCCGCTCGTCACCTCTCTCGGCCTGCTCGTGTTGATGGCCAACCCGGGCTGGTCCGGCCAAGCGTCCGATACCACCTCATCCGTTGAAGCGACGAGAAAGGCGCCGGTCTGCGGTAACGGATTGGTCGAGCGCGGGGAAACCTGCAAGACCTGCCAGCAGGACTGCACACCCAAAGCCTGCAAGCCGAGCTCGACGCGATACCGCGCCGCACTCGGCGTGTCTACGCACGAGGCATGGGAGCCTACCGCCGTCACCCTGCATCTGTCCTATCGCACCGACCGGCTCATCATCCCCGGCAAAGGCACCGAC
>JANQHZ010000377.1 GCA_028282445.1 Candidatus Binatia bacterium
GTCCGCTCACCCGGCGCCTCCTGGAACAGCTGGCGCGGCGGATCGTAGCTCAGCACCCAAGGATCCGCGTAACTGAGGGTGGTGTAGATCAAGCTGTCCTCGGCACTGCGGTACTGCGGATTCAGCAGGCGCTTTACCGCCGCCACCAGATCGGAAACGCGTACACGTCCGTCACCGTCCGGATCGAAGCGCGGACACTCCTGCGCGGAGCGGGTATCGAGGGCAACATTCACACCCAGAGTCACGTCGGCGACGCTGACGCGCAGATCGCCGTCGCAGTCGCCGATCTCCGGCGACTCGTAACCGACACACGCGGCACCCGCACACAGGTCGTCCACCGGGTAGTCCGGATCCGCTCCATCGGGGACGCAGGGGTCTCCGTCGTTCGGACCGCCCTCGCACTGGAAGCCCCCATCCCAAATCCGAAAACGCTTGCCTCGTTTGTGCATGTGGGAGTTGAGGGTGATCAGGTTCATCCCACGCGGCGCCGTGTAGCGTTGGCAGATCTGATCGGCGCCGTACGCCGGCGGGTCCATCGCCCAGATCCGGCTGAAGTCGGTAAATTTCTGCAGCTCGTGAACCTGCTCCTCCGGCGCCGCGTACTCGAGGTTGACCCAAATATCGAGCTTGGCGTCTTCGTCGTACACGTTGAAGGCGTGCGAGTTCCACACCAGAATCCCTTTGAGCGGAACGTTGCGGAAAACTCCCTGCCCGGACAGCGACGACTCCATGGTCGAGAACAGCGAGCCTTCGGCTGCACCGACGCCGGCGTCGCCCGGCCCGTAGCCGATGCAAGTCACCGAATCGACCGGCTCGCTGCCGCAAACCCAGCCGTCGCCGCAGAACGTTTGATCGGTCGGCTCACAGGCTTCGCCGTCGCGCGCTCCGCCCTTGCAGGTGAAGGCGCCCCAACGGGGATCGTGGATATCGGCGACGCCGTCGTAGTTGTTGACGATGGCGTGATGGCTGAGCGGGTCCTGTCGCTCGGCGATCCGCTTGATGCGGAAGTGCTCGCCGTCCGGCGCCCAAAAGCGTTTCGGCACCACATCGGTCACGTCGTAATAGGAAACGAAACAGGTTTCGCGTTCGCTGTTGGCAGCAATGATCTGGCGCGGCGATCGAAATTGGACCGCCACCGCGGGATCCGGAACCGGCAACGGCTCGACCGCCACCGGCCTCGGCTTGGGAAGGCAAGCGTCCAACAGGTCGTCCGTGCCGGGAACCGACCCTTCACGCGGCGCGCCCGCTTCGAGCCAGAGGCGCAAGACCTCCAGCTCGTCGAAAGACAGCGGCGGCAATCCACCGAGCGGCATCGGCCGCAACGGCGGCTCCCACTGTTCCGGGAACAACGCCCCGGCCACATTGAGCCAAAGCAA
This sequence comes from Candidatus Binatia bacterium, assembly GCA_028282445.1. Lineage (GTDB taxonomy): Bacteria > Desulfobacterota > Binatia > HRBIN30 > CADEER01 > CADEER01. The sequence goes on from JANQHZ010000377.1 coordinate 1,377, forward strand.
GCTCTGGCCCTTCTTCGAAGGAGCCACTCGCTTGAGCCCAAAAACCAGATCGGGGGGAATGGTCTCCGGATCGACGTCGAGAAGCTCGTCGTACGACACGTCCGCGGTCAAGCGCAGCCCACCCGCCTCGGCAGCTCCGTGGCACGCGTCCGAGGCACAGCCGCGCTGCTCGAAGATCACCTCCTGAATCGCATCGAAGGTGCCGTCGAAGCTCGTTTCACAATCTTGCGCAACCGCCGAGGCAACGAATCCAATCCCGATCAAAGCCGCCAAAGCGGCGGCCTGAAACCCGGTCCGTCTCACTGGCATCTCCCCTTCCCCAATCACGGCGACTCGACTCGCCGCTGTCGAGGCACCCTAGAAGACCTCCGCCCGCTAGCGCAATTGAATCTTGGAGATGGTCGAGAACGAACTCAGTTGTGCTCGATGAGGCTCGTGCGAATCCACGGCAGCAGCCGATCGAAGTTCGCCTGGTTGCGATCGAGCAAACCGATCAGGAAGACATGCGCTTCAACGTCGTCGATATCCAGCTTGAATCCATTCATTCGAAGGAACACATCCGTCGCGAAAAACGCGACTCTCTTGTTTCCGTCTACGAACGGATGGTTCATCAATAGGGACTCGAACAGCGCAGCAGCCATCTCGGAAAGGTCGGCGTAATACCCGGTCTGCGGTCGGTACAGCGCGCTCTCGAGCATGCCTGGATCGCGGATGCCGTTCTGACCGCCGAAGCGTTCGACGAGCGCGGCGTGGATCGCGAGCACCTCGTCGACGCTGAGGAACTTCACCGAGCTACTTCGCCAGTCTGCGGCCGAGCTCGTCGTGCTCGTCCATCGACTCGTGAAGATGCTCGAGAACGATCGGACGCACCCGCCGGCGTGCCACGTAGTCGCGAAGGGCCTCGGTGACGAGTCCGGACAAGCTCTGGTGGGACTCTGCCGCAATCTCCTTGAGATCGGACCAGACCTTCTCGTCG
>JANQHZ010000391.1 GCA_028282445.1 Candidatus Binatia bacterium
ACAAATCCGATTACAGCGCCGATCTTCGATCTGTATCGCGACCCCCGTGAGGAACGTCCAACAGACTCGATCAAGTACGGCCCTTGGGCGGGCGGTCAGTTTGCCGGACTGGTCAAGCGCCACTTTGCATTCAAGCAGAAGTATCCCGACCGGCCTCCCACCTATGGAACGCCCTACGGCGGGATCGAAGACCTACGCCCAGAGACGGAAGAGATCTTGCGAATTTTCGCCCTTGGAAAGCCTCGCAAATAGAGTGGGCGGCAGGATATCACCGGTGGCAAGACATCAGGCACGAAGGCCAACCCGCTCGGCGCGGCACACATGACCCCCGTACGGGGCAAGATGGGCCGGCCGCCAATCCCATCGAAGTTGCAGCGCCGCAATCGAGTGGTGACATTCGTCACCGACGAGGAGTTGAAGAAACTGAAGAAAGTCGCTGGACAATGGCACCTGCCCCTATCGGCGACGGTTCACAGAATTCTGCGGCGCAGCATCGACCGCCGCAGGCCTGACAACAATTGACGACCGGGTCGGCGCCCCTCATGCCACCGCCGAAGCTCGGATTCCAAAACGAAATAGGAGAGATGACATGATCGCAATCGACAAACGGACTCGCATCGTAGCAGCGACTCTGGCAATCGCTATGTTCGCAGGCGGCTGCGCCACCCTGCGCGGCCGCCGCGGTGCCCCCGAACAAAGCGGATTTCTCGGCGACTACTCGAAGCTCCAAAAGAGTCCGGAGTTCGACGCCGCATTGGTCTACGTCGCGCCCGAAGCGCAGTGGCCCGCCTACAACCAGATCCAAATCGATTCGGTGACCCTGTGGGCGAGTGAGTCGACGGCGAAGCTCAAAGAAGAAGATAAGCGGATGCTGACCGACACCCTCTACCTGGCCCTCCACGAGGAGCTCGGCAAGGTGTTCGCGATCACCGAAAGTAGCGGCCCGAACACTCTGCGACTGCGCGCGGCCCTCACCCAAGCCAAGGGTGCCAACGTCCCGCTACGCACAGTGACCACCGCGGTTCCGCAATTGCGCGCAGCCGGAAGCCTGGTCGGCCTGGCCGGGGATACGGCAACCACGGTCGGGACGGCGACCATCGAAGCGGAGGTGCGCGATTCGATTACCGAGCGCCGGCTGGCTGCCGTCGTCGATGAACGGGCAGGCACTAAAGCTCTTTTTTCCAAAGCGTCGTACACGACATGGGGCGATGTCGAGAAGGCCGCTCGATGGTGGGCGCAGCGTATCGCTTGGCAACTCGCGCGGGTCGGCGTCCAGCGCAAAGCCGGCGCCGCGATGCCGGAGAAGCCGGAACCGAGCCGCGCACTCTGACCACGTAGGACATAGCGACAGCGGAGGGGCGGCACCGTCAACCTGTTGGCGACCGCCGGCGCGCGCTGGTTGGAATAGCGTCCAGCGATCTGCATTGCTAACGAATTGACCGGGACCAAGGGAGGGAGAGGCATGTGTAGAGGTGTAGCAGGAATAACGCGGTGGCTTGTCTGTGGGGTCGTATTGCTCCAAGCCACGATGGCGTTCGGACAGACGGGGGGCCTCTACTTTGCGGAGAACGGCGGCCCCAGTAACGGCACCGCTCAGGCGGGTTCCGCTGCGATCGCAAGCGATGCGGAGACGGCCTGGCTCAACCCGGCGGGGATGACGCGCCTCGAGCGCCCCGAGGCCATGCTCACACTCATGCCTTTCGGAATCCAGACTGAGTTCGACTCCAGCTCGAAGACAAATCTCATGGGCGGCGACGGCGGCGACCAGGGCTCATGGGCACCCGCCGGCGCGATCTACGCCGCCGTCCCGGTGCACGACCGAGTCGCCCTCGGATTCAGCATCACCTCGCCTGGCGGAGCCATCCTCGACCCGGACGACGATTGGGTCGGCCGCACCTGGATGACCGAGGTCGAGCTGCTGATGATCAATCTGGAGCCGTCGATCGGCTTTCGTATCAACGACCAGTGGTCGATCGGCGCCGGGCTCGACGTACAGTACGTAACCTTCGAGCAGAAGCTGCGCACGCCGATCAGGGGCAACCGCGTAAAGATCGACGGCGACAGCTGGGACGTCGGCTTCTCCTTCTCCGCACTTTGGGAGGCCTCGGAAACGACTCGAATCGGTGCGCGCTATCGCTCCGAGGTCGACCACAGCTTGAGCGGCGACCTGACGGTCAATGCGGGCGAGCCGTCGATCTCCACCAGCTTCACGATGCCCCAGAGCGTTACCGTATCTCTGTACGAACAATTCACCGAAACGGTCGCCGGCATGGCCGACTTCGGCTGGACCGATTGGAGCGCGTACGACCGCAACGTGATCAGCTTCGACGACAACGACGCGACCGTCGAGCTGCCGCGTGGCTTTCGCGACACCTGGACCGCTTCGGTCGGCGTCCACATCCGCCCGGCCGAGGATTGGCTGGTCATGCTAGGAACAGGCTACGTCTCGTCGCCGGTCAGGGACACCCGACGCACCCCTGACCTGCCGGTCGATCAACAGGTACGCGGGTCGATCGGCCTCGACTACTCCTGCGGCGAAAACTGGAGGTTCGGCGGCAACTACACCTTCGCTTGGCTCGGTGAGAACAAGATCGACCAAAGCGGTCCGCTAAACCGACGCCTCGTAGGCGACTACGAAGCGTTCGCTCACGTCATCGGTCTCTACGGCAGCTACAAGTTCTGAGCAGCCTCCCCGACCGGGAGAGAGATCAAGACGCTCGTGGCCGGCCCCAGGGATGGGCGCCGGCCACGAGCGCGGCTGTGAAGCCTATTCGAGCGGGGCGAAGCCTGGGTCGGCAGTGCTGTAGAGCAACAGTCCGCCCTCGCAGTCGTCGCCGACACCGTCGATGCACTGATTGAACTCGAGCTCGACCGGCGCCTCGGCGAAGTCGTACTCGAGCACCAGACGCCCACCGTCAGCGTCGGTCGCGGCAATGAGCATGTCGCCGTGCTCGTGGTCGTCGTCGTGCCCGTGGCCATCGTCGTCGTCGTCGTGGCCATGGCCGTCATCGTCGTCGTCGTGCCCGTCGTCGTCGTGGCCGTCATCGTCATGGCCGTCGTCGTCGTGGCCGTCGGCGTCGTGGCCCTCATCGTCATGGCCCTCGT
>JANQHZ010001087.1 GCA_028282445.1 Candidatus Binatia bacterium
CGGAAGATGTCGCGGCCAAGTACTTCGCGAACTATTCCGGGATCACCTACCTTGAGGACGTCGAAATCCTCCGGCCCGCGAAGTTCGAGCGACCCGATTGATGGCTTAGGGTCCTACGCAATTCTAGCGGATATGATGAGGCTCTCCGCATCCCCACGGTCTTAGTTCGACCCGGGGGATCGACCCGATGAGCCGGAGATGATCCAAGGTGGGGGTGGGACTCATTGGGAAAGCAGAGGTGGAGCGGATTCGGCGGGTGTTTGAGACGGTCGCCCCGCTCTTGAACGAGCGGCAACGTCGAATCTGGGCGGCAGCGGAAGCCCTCGCGCTGGGGCGCGGAGGTATTCCTGCGCTCATGGCCGCGACCGGGATGGGCAAGCGGACCATCTGGACAGGGACCCAGGAGATTCGCTCGGGACTCCACGCCCAGGGGCCCGAGCGCGTTCGTGGCCCGGGGGGTGGCCGGCCGAGGAAAGAAGACCTGGACCCGGACCTTCTGTCGGACCTTGACCTCCTCGTGGACCCCGCCACGCGCGGGGACCCCATGTCGCCGCTCCGCTGGTCGAGCAAGAGCACCGAGAAGCTCGCCGGGCTGCTGCGGGAGCTCGGCCACGACGTCAGCCACGACACCGTGGGGCGTCTTTTGGCCCAACAGGGGTACAGCCTTCAGGCCCCCAGGAAAGCCAAGGAGGGGGGCCAGCACGAAGATCGAGATGCGCAGTTCGAACACATCAATGAGCAAGCCAAGGCGTTTCAAGAGGCTGGTCAGCCGGTCATCAGCGTCGATACGAAAAAGAAGGAGCTGGTTGGGGCGTTCAAGAACGGCGGCCGCGAATGGCAGCCGAAGGGCGAGCCGGAGCAGGTCAACGTCTACGACTTCCTGAGCGACGCCGCCGGCAAGGCCATTCCTTACGGGGTCTACGACATCGCCAACAACACGGGCTGGGTGAACGTTGGCATCGACCACGACACGTCGGAGTTCGCGGCCCACTCGATCATGCGGTGGTGGCAAGAGATGGGGTCGAAGGTCTATGGCGACGCCAAAGAACTGATGATTGTGGCCGATGGTGGTGGCAGCAACGGCGTACGGACGCGCCTATGGAAAGTCGCCCTGCAGGAGCTCGCTGACCATACCGGACTTCGCATCTCCATCAGCCATCTTCCCCCAGGGACCAGCAAGTGGAACAAGATCGAGCACCGGATGTTCTGCCACATCACCCAGAACTGGCGAGGCCGACCGCTGACGAGCCACGAGGTCATCGTCAACCTGATCGCCAACACCACGACGCGATCAGGTCTCAGAATTGGCGCTTCTCTGGATGAGCACGAGTACCCAACCGGGAAGAAGGTCACCGACAAGCAGATGGCCAGCCTCAACATCGAGCGGGACGACTTCCACGGCGACTGGAACTACAGCATCTCGCCTCGGCAGTTACCGTTGGTCGGGATCCGGTAGTTTTGCGATCCATCCTTAGCCTCGCCGCCCTTGCCCTCGTCCTTCGGGGCGGGGACGCGCTCTTTGAGCTTGCCGAACTGTTTGACGAGGTCCGAATGCTTGCTGTCGAAGCGCGACTGCATCGCCTTCATCTCCGCGAGCACGTGCGCCACGGTCGGCTCCTTCGGCTTGCCGTCGCCGCCCTGGCCGTCTGCTGCCCCGCCATCGCCGTTGCCGGTCTTCTTGTCGTCGTCTTCGTCAGCCATCTTCGGTCCTCAGGTTCTCGGCCGCCGACGCGGTCGTCGAGGCGGCGGGGTTGTTGGGGTCCGCGCCAGCCAATCGGCGCCCGACCTCGGGTAGGATGCGCGGCAGCCCGTACTCCTCTCGGTCCGCCTCGACCTGCCGGATGCGGCGGATGGCCTCGGGCCGAGAGATCCCATACCGCGCCATCGCGAGGTCGACCCGAGAGGCCAACCCCATCGCGGCATCGGCCGAGAGCGTCGTCCCCAAAGTCGCCGGGTCCGCGGGCACATCGATCCCGCCCAGCACCACGTCGAGCGAGGCCGAGTCA
>JANQHZ010000482.1 GCA_028282445.1 Candidatus Binatia bacterium
TCGGCGAAGCTGTCGTCTGTGGCGAGGTCCATTGGCGAAGCCTAGCGAACGAGGCCGGAATTCGCCAGCAAGCTGGTCTCGACACAACGAATGCGGCGCCGTGGAATCGGAAGGGAGCGATCTGAAAATCCCCCCGAACCCCCCTTTTTCAAAGGGGGGGCTCACGCCGTCGCCGTTCAAGGGGCTGTCTTGTGGTGTTGCGGGGGTAGATCGCGATGGCGGGGGTGTCTTGCCTGTGGCACGATTGACGGCGGACGATGACGTCGACGCTGGCACGATTTACGATCTTCTCCGTCTGGGTCGGCCTGATGGTCATGCTGTGGCATGGTCCGGAGGGACCGAACAGCGACCATGGGATCGTCCTGCCCGAATCCCGCCCGGAGGCGGTGCGCGAGGGGTGGATGGGCCTGTACATGCAGGACAAGAAGGTCGGCTACTCGAACTTCGAGATCGCTTCCAAGCCGGGAGGGCATCTGCTGGTCGATCGTTCGGTGCTGCGCTTGCGCATGCTCGAGACCAATCAAACGGTTCATGCGCACACGGTCGCCGAGACCGCGCCCGACTACGCTCTGCAGTCTTTTCGGATGCGGCTACAGAGCGGTGTCGGGAAGTTCGGGGTCTCGGGAGAGGTTCGCGGTCGTTCACTGACCGTGACCACCGAGGTCGGCAGCCAGAAAACCAGCCACGAGTTTCCGATCGAAGGGCCAATCTATCTGCCGAGCGCGTTGCGAGCGAATTTGGTGGAGGAGGGGCTGAAAGTCGGATTGCGCCGCGAAGGCGAAATCTTCGACCCGGCGGCGATGTCGACCCAGACGATCGTGCAGGAGGTGGTCGCACGCGAGCCGCTCGAATCGCACGACGGTCCGGTCGAGGCCTGGCGCATCGTCGAATCGTTTCGTGGCATCGAGACGACGGTTTGGATCGATAGCGAAGGGACGGTTCTGCGCGAGCAGGGTCCCATGGGTCTGGTCGCCGTGCGCGAGAGTGCCGACCGCGCGACCTCGGCGGGGTGGGGCGACGGCTCGCTGGTCGATCTGATGGATGCGGTGGCAGTCCCGGTGGCGGCGCCGATCGCCGATCCGCGGCAGCTGTCGCGGCTGCGCTTGCGCTTATCCGGCTTGGGGACCCTCATCCCTCCAGGCGACGCGCGCCAGCACTACGACGACTCGTTGATCGAGATCGAGCGGGAGTCAGTCGGGCGACGCGAAAGCTTCGAGTTGCCGTATCAGGGCGACGATGCGGCGGGGGCCCTCGTCGCCACCGCCTTTGTCCAGAGCGATCATCCACGCCTACGCGAGACGGCGGCGCGCGTCCTCGACGGCGAGACCGATGCACGCAACGCGGCGGTGCTGCTACGCCGTTGGGTCTACCGCAATTTGGAGAAGAGGGCAGTTGCCAGCATTCCGAACGCGCTCCAGGTTCTGGAAATGGGCGAGGGCGATTGTAACGAGCACGCGGTTCTCTTCGCGGCTCTGGCGCGCGCCGCTGGGTTGCCGAGCCGAGTCGCCGCCGGGGTGGTGTACTCGGAAGGGGTCTTCCTCTACCACGCGTGGAACGAGGTGTGGTTAGGCGAACGCTGGGTCAGCGTCGATGCGGCTTTCGATCAAATGCCGGCCGATGCGACCCACATCAAGCTGGTGGAAGGCGAACCGGATTCGCACATCGAGCTGGTTCCGGTCATCGGTAAGCTGTCGATCGACGTGCTCGAGGCCGGCTGAGGTTTGCTCGGCTCTCGGCCTCACGAGGCGGCAGCGCCGGGACCGTCCGCATGCTCGCCCGCGACCTCGGGAATCCACATGCGGAATGCGACATGTCGGCCGTCGGCCTCTCGCCACACGACGAGACTGGCGCCGATCAGCTCGAGGAGGCGTTTGGCGACGAACACGCCAAAGGGGACGCCCTGCGCGGCGGCATCCTCGGGCAGCTCGACGACCACCGGTGTCCGACCCTTCGCACCGGAAGCTCCTTCGGCGGCTCCTACGACAACCACTTCGACCGCATAACCGGCGAGATGGCGTTGCACCTCGACGCGGAGCGGCTGGTTGGCGTTTGCCGCCAACGCCGTATCGATTGCCTGTCGCAAGGTCACCCGTAGCTTGAGGGTGTCGCCGACCACGACGCTGGGTTCTCCGTCACCCGGCACCAGCTCGAGTTGGGCATGTCGGCGACCGCGCGACAGCTCGTCGAGCTCCTCGCGCAGCAGCTCGATCAGGTCGACGGTGGCCGTCTCGGCGGCGTTGCTGCCCACTTCGAAACGACTGACGTCGAGGGTGGCGTTGATCAAGTCCAACAAGCTACTGGCGCTCTGGTGCGCGCGCCGCAGGACTTCGGCCTGCTCCTCGCCAAGGGTGCCGAAATCGCCGTGCACCAAGAGGTCGGTGTAGCCGAGGATGGCACTAAGGGGGTTGCGCAACTCGTGCGACATGGTGGCGACGAATTCGGACTTGGTACGCTCGGAGATACGCAGATCCGCTACTTTCGAGGCGTGGCGGATGGCAGCGCCGGCCGCGTCGGTCAGCGTGGTGATGGTGGTGAGCGCAGTCGCGGGCATGGTGGCCGGCGGCGACCAACCGGCGATCGCGAGTCCGTGGATGCTCTGAGTGCCTCGAATGGTTGCGAAGGCGGCGACCGTCCCGTCGTGGGTCAGGGTACGCGAGACAGTCGATCGGGGGGCTTCCACCCGTTGGGCCAGGGCGTGCGCCGCATCCCAGCCGAGCGCCCCTGCCAACTCGCCCGGCGTCATGTCGTGGCAGTCGTGGAGCACGGAGGGGACGGTGCCGTGCGCGCCGGCGACGTCGAACGCACTCGCCTCACCGCTGACTTGAAGGACTGCTACCCAGGAGGCGCGACTCCCGAGGGCGATCGCGTCGGCGAGGATCGCGCCGAGCTCACTCGGCTCGGTGCTCGCCAGCAAGCGCTCCCACAGCTCGGCGCTCGGCCGCAGGGGATCTCTGAGGGCTCGGTGGACGAGACGGGCGAGCGCGGGCAAGAGGCGGTCTCGGCGTGCCGGCGAGATCGCCTCGGCGCCGGGCAGATCGAGCTCTCGCTCGTCGGCCGCGAGCCAGATGGTTCGGCCCGCCGGTAGCACCGGCAGCCAGCGGCCGACAGCGTCGGGCGTGTCGGCGGGTTCGAATACAAGTGCCACGGCGGCTTCGGGTCCGGTCGGCAGCTCGGGGGCGGCCGTCCAGCGAGCCTCGACCAACTCCAGCTCGTCGATCTCTGGCAGGACCCGTCGTAGTTCGCCTAGGGTGCCGCCACTGTCCCCGACTACGAGCAGGCGGGGGTTCGCGAGGACGCCGACCATCACCGAAGGAGCACCCGGTGCTCTGGCTCGACTTCGCAGGAGATTTGCGGATCGGTCACGGCCTTCCCTTAGCCGAAACGCGTCGGCGGGCGCAAAAGACGGTGCGGCAGCGACTCGAGACCGTCCGCGATTCAGCTGGCGATGTCGTCCTCGCCTTCGCCATCGGCGACGGTTGCCTCCGGCAGCGGAAGGTGAATGCGGAAAGTCGCGCCGCGCCCAGGTGCGCTCGATACTTCGATTTCGGCACCGAGAGCGGCGGCCAGCCGCTTCACGATGTAGAGACCAAGCCCGACTCCGCCGGTGTGGGACTCGCCGTCGGGAGCCTGGCGGAACATGTCGAAGATCTGCGAGAGGTGTTCGGCTTTGATACCGACGCCGGAGTCTTGCACCAGGAACGTCACGTAGGGCTTGCTGGGGTGCCTGGATGCGGCGACCAGGACCAGGCCGTTGTTGGTGAACTTCATCGCGTTGTGGATCAGGTTGCGCAGGAGGATCTGCAGTTTGGATGCGTCGGTGACGAGCGCCGGCAGATCGTCGTCGATCTTCCACTCGAGCTCGACGGTGGGCTTTCGCCAGGCGGGCGGAATCCGTTTCTGCAGGTCTTCGAGCATCTGACGAACGTTGACGTCGGTCGGGTCGAGCGACACCAGGCCGCGTTCGAGCCGGCTCATGTCGAGAGTCGCCTGGATGAGCTCGAGTAGCTGCACTGCTTGCTCGCGGACGGTTTGCAGCGTCGAGTTGTGTTCCTCGTCGAGATCGCCGAAGGCGCCTTCGATCTGCATATCCGTGTAGCCGATGATGACGTTGAGCGGGGTTCGAAGCTCGTGCGACATCGTCGCCATGAACTCTTCCTTGAGTGCGTTGGCTGCCTGCAAGTCGGCAATCAGTCGCCCGTGCGCCAGGGCCGCCGCTGCATGGGGCGCCATCCCGGACAGCACCTCGTCGTCGGCTTCGGTGAAAGCGCTGCGCGCCTTCGACCGGGCGACCAGCAGGATGCCCATGAGGGCGGCGCCGCGATAGAAGGGAACGGCGTAAAGCGAGCGCGCTTGCCACCGGCGGATCAGGGAGAGGAGTACGGGTTCGCGAATCGCTGTGAATGGCAAAGGCGTCACCAACTTCGGACCGTCCTTGCGCAAGCGGGAGATCCAATCCGGGTTGAGCTCGAGCTCACGGATCTCCTCGAGATCGACGGGACCGCCGCCGGTCATCGCTCCGACGCGGTACGCTTCCGAGCTCTCGTCCCAAAGGAGCAGGATCGTCCCGCAGGCGCCGAGGGTGCGTGCTGTATCGTTGACGATCACCTGGGCGATCTCTCCCTGCTCGTGCGATGCGAACGAACGTGCGAGGTCGAGAACGCGTCGTCCCGGTACCGGATTGTCCGGTGTGGCGGCGGGCCGTTCCGGGGCCGGCTCCACGGTTCGCGAGCCGTACACGGCGCCGAGAGTCATGGTGCTGAGTGCGAGAATCGCGCCCAAATAGGCAGGCGGCAGGGTGCCCGAATCGAGCACCGTCGGCGAAGCACCGATCGCGACCAGAGCGGTGGTCATCCCGATTACTACCCACTGCCGGCGCCACAAGATGGCGCTCAGCACGGAAGGTGCGCAGAGGGCGGCGCCCGCGACCCAGGGGTTGTAGACGCCGAGGGAGATTGCCGCGCCGGTGAGCAGCGCGGTGGCGAGGACGGCGGTGAGCGCCGTCAGCTGAGCAATACGGTGGAGGGCGGTGCGCAGGTCGATGCGAGGGAAGAGGGCGAGCAGCCCGGCGGCGGCGCTCAGCCCCACCGCGAGCCCGCTCCAGGCCTGCGGAGACAGGTCGATACGAGATCCGAGTCCGATCGCGCCTGCCAGCACGCCGCATAGCAAGAGGCATGCGATCAGGACGGTGCGACCGTCGAAGTGCCGGCGCTGAGCCGGCTCGTCGCGCGACTGTTGCCGGATGCGCTGGACCTCGCCGCCCTTGATCACGGCTTGCGCCGAGGTCGACTCCTGCATGGGAGTTTCTGTCGCTGCTTCGATCACGCTTCTTCAACCGATCCGCGCATCCCCGACTGGATAAAGGAACGCAACGTCAACCCATGCGATCTGCATGCCAGCATTGCACCCGCTCATCGGCTTGGTGCTTCCGTGGGCAGGCGCTCAATCCGTTAGCAGTATTGGCCGCAATTGGGCGGCGGACGCGCCGAGGGAATGACGCTGAGCGTCCGCATGTTGACTCCGGGCCCGCGGGAGTCTACGAAAAGGACTCCTTTAATGCTGGTCCCGTGAGATCAGAAAGGGTTCGAATGATTCCGCAAAAATTGAAGGCTTCGAGGTAGGGCTCCCTCACGCGAGGGGGCCCTTTTTTTGATGTCGGGATCGGCGAAGGTCGTCATCGACGCCAAGGGCGTC
>JANQHZ010000524.1 GCA_028282445.1 Candidatus Binatia bacterium
CGGCGGGGTCGGGACTGGAGTGCGCCGATTCCGGCTTCATGTCGAGCGCGGACAAGCTCGGTCGTCGACTCGGCGACGGCACGACGCCTGCGGGCGCCACGACGAGAATCGCGAGTAGCACCGGCGCGTAGCGCAACCACATGGGCAGAGCCCGCACGTATGTCGTGAGGGGAAAGCTCATCGATCTGAAGGGGCCCGAGGTGGCGCCACCTGCTTTGTCAGATGTTTGGAGTCGGCGAACAGCCGGCACATCAGATGCTATCCATGATTCCCTCTGATGCAACCCCCGGAAATCATCGGTTGATGCGTTGACTGCCTCGTCGCTTGCCATTTTAGCGTCAGGATGTTGTCGGAGCGCCGCCTTCATGCCGTGCAAATTTGCACGACATCGACAACCCAAAACCCCGCGCCGACACTAGCGATTACCTGAAAATCGCAGCCTTTTTCGGCCGCAACGCCCTGATTCCAGGAGACGGGTCGAAGCCTTCGGAAAATTCCCAAGCGCCGGGGGACGGAGTGGTATGGCAATTGCGTGCTTCCTGAGCGTGAACCATTCGAAAGGTATGGGAACGTCCGTTCCGGGAGCTCTACAGGCCGCGCGACTCGCACACCTCGTCGCGGCGACGAACACCCGAGAACGCCTGGATCGGGAGTGTCGTTGGGGGAGCCATGGGGATCTTTTCGTCTCGCGGAACCGGGGACGCCGATCCGCCAATCCCGGCACCGGCTGGGCCGCCTGAACACATCGACCAACCGAGGAAACCTGAGCAATCCATGAGTCCAACAACCGGTACGGCGAAGAGCCCCGGAGCCGCGTCGCTGCGCGAGGAGCTCCATCGCCTGTACTCACTTCGCCCGACCCTCGACACCTTTGCGGAGGAAGCGATCCGACTGATCGTCTCCGAGTCCGGCGTCTCCGCCGCCGCCATCTTCACCTACGTACAGCGTAAGGATCAGCTCAACCCGCTGACCAGTGCCGGCCTCGACGAAGCCGGTATGAACGAGGTACGCAGCGGCGTCGGCCGCAGCTGGGATATTCCGCTGCGCAGCATCCGCAATCGACGCATCAACGTGATCGCCGACGCGCACGCAAACCCGTTCGTGCCCGACGGCCTCAAGGCAATCAATCCGGAGAGCCTGACGATCGCGTCGATCCCGTTCTTCCACGCCTCCTCACCGGTCGGCGTGGCGGTGCTCTTCGCCGACGATCCGTCGACCTTTAGCGACCAGATCCTGCGTATGCTCAGCCTCGGGCTGCGCGTGTGCGGGGCGGCAATCAAGGATCTCCCGAAGACGGCAGGGGCGGGTTCGCCGTCGCCCATCGAAGAAACGACGACGACCGAGGACGGCGAACAACCGAATCTGCTGCGAGGTTTGGCCGCCCTCAAGTCGGAGATGGTCCGACTGACCACCGCCCTCGAGGAATCGGAGCGGCAGCGCGCGGCAGAGGTCGCGGAACGTGTCACCGCGCAGTCCTTCCTGAAGGCCGCGCAACAGCGGAGCGAACGCGCCGAGCAGGAGCTCAACGAGCTTCGCGAAAAACAGAAACGAATACCCGAGCTCGAGCAAGAAAGCCTCGACCTCAACAAGAAGCTCCGGATCGCCGAAGAGCTGGCCCAAAAGGCCAAGGTCCGGGTCGCCGAGCTCGACACCGATCTCGAAGAAAAGACCCGCGACAACGAGATCAAAGAAAAGGAACTGGTCGAGCTGCGAGCCCGCCGTAGCGAGCTCGAACGCGACCTGCAACGCGCCGGCGAGCTCGCCGAACGTCACGAGCGATCGGCCAGCGAGCTCAACGAACAGGTCGGCCGCCTCGACGCCATCAAGGAAGACGCGGAACGACTGCGCAGAGATCTCGAGGAAACAACCGAAGCGCGCACTGCCGCACAGAGTCGAGTCGAAGAGCTCGAAGCCGCCCTCGGCGAAGCGGAATCGGCGCGCAAGCAGCTGTCGAGAGAGCTCACGGACGCCAGAACCGCCCTCGACTCGACCACCAAGGAACGCGAGAGCCTCGCCAGCGACGCCACCAAGAGCTGGGAGAAGCTCGAGGAGCTCGAAGGCCAACGCGGTGAGCTCGCAAGAGAACGCGAGGCGCTGCGCGCCACTAACGAAACCAATCAACAACGACTCCAAGAGCTCGAATCGATCCGCTCGTCGCTCGAATCGGAGCGCAAGGAACAGACCGCCACGCTCGAACAGCTCAACGGTCAGGTCAGCGCCCTCGAAGCTCAGCGCGAGCATCTTCACGAAGAGCTCGAAAAGCTGCGCGCCGAATCCGGCAGCACGGTGTCGGAGCTGCGCGAACAGCTCGAGACGGTCGACCGCGACCGGCTCGGCCTCTCCGAACAGATCGCGGCACTCAAACGTGTCGAAGAGGAGCGCGACCGGCTCACCAACCGCGTCGAGGAGCTCGAGGGCGACACCGGGATCGCTCGCAAAACCAACCAACAACTCGAGGAGAAGCTCGGCGACCTCAAGAAAGAGCTGGAACGTCTCGACCTCGAGAAGAGCGCGCTCGAAATGCGCGTCGAGGTCCTCGCCGAGAGCGAGCAGAATCTGGCGCGCGAAAAAAACGAGGAGGTCGAGACGTTCCAGCTCTTTCTTGAGGTCGCCGAGCTTCTCCTCGAGTTGTTGGTTGGT
>JANQHZ010000556.1 GCA_028282445.1 Candidatus Binatia bacterium
GCGCAGATCGTGTTCCCAATAGAACGACAGCCACGGTCGCCAGACGTGCCCGCCGAGCTTGACGCGTGCCCTGAAAACGTCGAGGTCGTTCTGGTTCGCAATCAGATCGGGATCGCCGAATCGATTGTCCTCCGCCACCGAGGAGTCGGTAAGGGTGTAGCGAAACTGTGCGCGAAATTGCAGGCGAAGCGCCAACAGGTCGTCTTCGCGCTGGTAGCGTAGCCCCTCATCGTAGTAGATGATCGAGCTCTCGCCGGCGTACAGCTCGAATGCGCGAGCGCTCGCGGCGGAGAGTGCGGCCAGGATCGAGAACGCGAAGATTCTCAACAAGCGCTGAGACCCGCGGGTTTCGACTCGCCCTCGGGGATGACCCGGGCGGGTGCCGATTCTGGCGGTGATGGAACCCCGTGGCATTTCCCATGTGGCTAGTGCGCTTTCTCTTCGATTCCAAGGCGTCGGCGCAAATGATCGGCTTGCCGCGGGCGTTCAAAAACTGGACGTCGGGGCGGAGTTCCGAGCTATAAAGTGCCGATGCCGGATCCTCACTCTGCTGATCGCCGCCGATTGGGCCCGACGATGATCGTTCCAGGAATCGTCACCTTGTCTCTGTCCGTCATGCTGGGCGGGTGCGCGCTGCTCGGCGTTGGCGACCAGCTGGCGCGTTTGGAGGCTCTTTCCCACGTCGCCGGCACAGTGAAGACGACCTACGAATCGAGCGGCCCACTGGTCGTGGTGTTGATCCGGGTCACCGAAGGCGGGCTCGAGATCGCCGATCATCACATCCGACCGCTGGCTGGGGCGTGGCATTTCATGGTGACCCCCGGTCGCTACCGGCTGGCGGCTTTCGAGGACGTCAACCGCGACC
This sequence comes from Candidatus Binatia bacterium, assembly GCA_028282445.1. GTDB lineage: Bacteria > Desulfobacterota > Binatia > HRBIN30 > CADEER01 > CADEER01. The sequence continues at coordinate 866 of JANQHZ010000556.1, forward strand.
TCAAGTATCAGCACGGCGAGCCGGCGGCGCCGCCTGACCCCGACCGCACCATCGAGCTCGCTCCCGGCCAGGAAGTAATAGGGCTGGAGCTCGAGATTGCGCTCGATACACCGGTCGAAAGGGTGGCGGAGATCGACATCGCCGCCTGGCAGGCGCGCAGCGTTGCCGACCAGAGAAACGCGAGCTTGGGGGCGCTTACCGTTGCCGGCGAGGTTGTTTCGCTCAGCGACGAGCGATTCGATGCGGACGTGGGTCGATACGGGATGTGGAGGCCGGTCGACTTCATGCTGGAGCACGGTGCCGGCGTCTTTTTCCTCGAGCCCTATCAACGCACGAAGATCCCGGTGCTCTTCGTTCACGGTATTACCGGGTCCCCGCGCGAGTTCGAGCAACTGGCGGGCGCGCTCGATCCGACTCGATTCCAGCCGTGGTTCTACCATTACCCGAGCGGGATCGCGCTCGACACCGTCTCGACCCACCTGGCCAACACCGTCGTTGCGTTGCGCAGCCGATATCGCTTCGAATCGATTGCCGTCGTCGGCCACAGCATGGGGGGCTTGGTTGCGCAGGCTTTCATCGCCAAATACGCCGCGACGACCGGGGATGAAGTTCCCGCTTTCGTCACTCTCGCGACGCCGTTTGGCGGTCACGAGGCGGCGCAACTCGCGGTCGATACCGGGCCGATCCCGGTCGTTCCGTCGTGGCTCGACATGGCCCCTGGCAGCTCGTTCATCGAGTCTCTCTTCGGTGGCTCGGCGAACGCGTTGCCGGAGTCGACTCATCACCATGCGTTCTTCGGGTTTCGACGCGATTCGGGCTCGTCCGGGCACTCCGGCGACAAGGTGGTCAGTGTCGCCAGTCAATTGCGCCCGGAGGTTCAGCAGCGCGCGGTCCGCATCGTAGGATTCGACGAGGATCACACGTCGATCCTGCGCGACGCGGAAGTTGCGGCGGAGTTGAACGCAATCCTCGAGCAACAGCATTCTCGCGGGTTGTTGCGCACCGTGAGGGACGTCTTGGTCGCACCCCTGCGGATCGACCTACCGCGCCTGTCGAGCTTCTAGCTTCGGGTGTTGCGTTCGCGCAGCGCGGCCGGTTCCTCGCCGGATCGACCGCGCGCAGCCCATTTACTTGCGGCGAGGGCCTCCGACGACGCGTTTGAGCATGGTGCCGCTGGCGATGTTCTCGTCGGGAGCGAACTGGTTGATCAGCGACAGCGTCTGTATGTCGACGGTGCTGTCATAGCGCCGGGCGAATTCCTCGAGCGTCATCGAACGCGGGAGCGTGACGATGTCGATCCGGCCGGCTTCGATGTTGAGCACCGACTTGTCGGAAACCTTGCGAAAGGAGCGCATCGAGTCCTCGAAAGCCGACCCATAGCTCGACCACGTTCGGGACCCGGTATAGCCGACGAGTTGATAGACCTTGCCGCCGTGCTCGACGAAGGTCGCGACGCCGGCGATCGCGCCCTGTCGGGTCGAGGCTTCGAACCTGCCCGACGACGCCACGAGGCCGTTGATTTTGGTCGATTGCGGCTGGTTGGCGCGTAGCCCTTGCTGACTGAAGAAACTGCGCGCCGCGTCGGCGGCATCCTTGGCTCTGGCCAGGGTCAGCACCAGCACCGCGTCTTGGTTGGCGCTCATGCCCGCGACCTGGGTTTTCTGGTTCACGGTCCGCCAGCCGCCGGGGAAATCGAGCTGAAACGCCAGGTCGGGGTGATAGAAGCGAGCGCCGTCGAAGTATCCTTGGCGCGGGTCCTCGCCGAACACGATGCCGTCGATCTTGGACAGGTAGGACTCGCGCCGCACAATCCTCTCGCCGGCGGGCATTTCGTCGAGAACGGCGCGCACTCGTTGTGCGCGTTCTTCGGGCGCGGGGTGGGTGGAGAGCCAGGCGGGGATGCGGCCGCCGCCCTGCGACTGGCTGACGCGTGCCAGGGTGTCGAAGACCAAGGGCATGTGGCTCGGATCGTAGTTCTGGCGCACCATGTAGCGCAGGCCGAGATCGTCGGCCTCGCGCTCGTCGTCGCGGCCGTACTTGAGGAAGAGGAGCCCCATGCCGGCCTCGGCGAGTCCCCCGAGTTGCTGAAGCTCCGGGACCCCTGCCACCGCGGCGCCGATCATCGCTGCGCTAAGTCCGATCGTGCCAAGCTGCTGGTGGCTCATCTGCTCGACCGAATGGCGCCCGGTGACGTGTCCGATCTCATGACCGAGCACCGACGCCATTTCGGCCTCGCTGTTGAAATGGGCGAGGATGCCGCGCGTGAGGTAGATGAAGCCGCCCGGGAGGGCGAAAGCGTTCACGATCGGGTCGTCGACGACCCGGAACTTCCACGGGAGCGCCGGGCGTTCCGAGCTTGCCGCCATCCGTTGTCCGATTTCGTCGACGTACTGCTGCAACGATTCGTCTTCGACGAGGCCCATGCTGCCGGCGACCTGCTTGTCGGCTTCCATGCCCATGGTGATCTCGCGGCCTTCGCCGACCAGGATCAGCTGACGCTCGCCGGTTGCTGGGTTGTAGACGCATGCGTTGAGGGCGAGCGCGGTCAGTAGCGGGATCCAACGGTACCGGCTCGATGTTGTGGGTCTCATTGGTCGCTCCGTGGCTTCTCTCATCGGCTATCGCTACGAGGGCGCTGTGCGCAAGCGCTGGGCCGTGTGTATAGTACCGCGGAATCGCTGTCATGTTGCCCTGGAAGAAGATCGCCGATGCGGCGGCACCGGATGGAGTCCCGTTGACGCTGCAGAAGCGCGGCGATGAGTTTCTCATCCGCGCGGCCGGTCGCGACCTGATGTCGAGTCTCGACGACGGGTCGTCGCGTGCCTTGGCGTCGCTCGGCTGTAGGCATATCTCTCCCTCCGCGCCGGCACGTGTCCTGGTCGGAGGTCTCGGTATGGGATTCACCCTGGCCGAGGTGCTGCGCAGTGTCGGCCCGCGCGCCACCGTCGAGGTCGCCGAGCTCGCGCCGGCCGTGGTCGAGTGGAATCGCGCTCAGCTCGGCGACTTGGCGGGCAAGCCGTTGGACGACCCGCGCACCGAGCTCTCGATCTGCGACGTTGCGGAGGCGATTTCACGTCGTCCCGGATGGTGGGACGCGATTCTGCTCGACGTCGACAACGGTCCTTGCGCACTGGCGCACCAGACCAATCAGTCGCTCTACGGCGGCTCCGGTCTGGCGCGGGCCTACCGCGCTCTGCGGCGCGGTGGAATGTTTGCGGTGTGGTCGTTTGGCGACGACCGAGCCTTCACCAAGCGCTTGGAGCAGCGCGGCTTCGATGTCGCGGTCGAGCGGGTCGAGGGCTCGCGCAAGGGGCGAGGTCGCCGACACGTGATCTGGCTGGCTCGCAAGCCGAGCGACCCTCGGCGCCGACGTTCGAAAGGGTTTGGAGGTGGCTAGCAGTCCCGTGAATAAGTAAGTCGGGCTGCTAGACCCGGTCGAGGGCTTGGGCCAGGTCGGCGACCAGGTCGTCGGCGTCTTCGACGCCGACCGAGTAGCGCACCAGATTGTCCTTGATGCCGACCTGGAGGCGTTCCTCGGTGCTCAGCTCGTAGAAGCTCATCAGTGCGGGCTGCTCGATCAAGCTCTCGACGCCGCCCAAAGACGGGGCGATGCGGGGGATGCCGCAGGCGTCGACCAATCGGCTGGTGGCGTCGATGTCTCCCTTGACTTCAAAGGAGATCACGCCGCCGTATCCGCTCATCTGTCGCTTGGCGATCTCGTGCTCCGGATGGGTGGCGAGGCTGGGGTAGTGAACCACCTCGACCTTTGGATGCGCGTCCAGGAAGTCGGCGATCGCCTCGGCGTTCTGGTTTTGCCGTGCCACTCGCAGGGCGAGTGTCTTGACCCCGCGAATCAGCAGATAGGCCGCGAAGGGGTCGGGGACGGCGCCTGTAATCGCCTGCAGGTCGCGAATCCCCGAAACCAGGGCCGAGCTGCCTACGACGGCGCCGGCGAGCAGGTCGTTGTGGCCGCCGAGGTACTTGGTTGCCGAGTGGATGACCAGATCGACTCCGAACTCGATCGGTCTCTGATTGATCGGCGTCGCGAAGGTGGAGTCGATGATGGTTTTGACGCGCTTCTTCTGAGCGATCGCGACCAGCTTCTCGAGGTCGAGGACGCGGTTGTACGGGTTGGTCGGCGACTCGCTGAAGATGAGGCGGGTATTGGGACGCACCGCCTCTTCGATACGCTCGTAGTCGCCGGCCGGAGCCGTCGAGACCTCGACTCCGTATCGGCGCAAGGTTTGGTTGAGAAACTGCCGAGTGCGTCGGTACGCGTCGTCGGTGACGACGACGTGAGAGCCGCGCGACAACATCGCGAACAGCGTCGTCGTGATCGCCGCCATGCCGCTGGAGAAGAGTAGCCCGTCCTCCGCGCAGTCGAGCGCGGCGAGCTTTTCTTCGGCCACCCGCTGAGTCGGGTTGCCGTAGCGCCCGTATTCCTGACGCTCGATGCGGTGCTCGAAATGATCGCACAGCTCCTGGGTGTTGGCGAAGGTGTAGGTGGAGGTCTGAGCGATCGGCGTCGTAATGGCGTCGAGCGCCTTGCTGCGCGGCTCGCCACCGTGGACCGCCTTGGTGCTGGGCCCCTGCTTACAGTCGTCCTTCTTATCGGCCACCGGAGTCCTCCATCAGCGTCGACTTCTCGGCGAAACGACGGATCGCATCCTTGACCTTGCCGAGGTCGGCGGCGACTTCGACCGGAGAGTTGTGGTACGTGGAGTCGATGCCCGGCAGCTCGTTGAGATGATAAGCGATCTTCTGGTTGGCGAACTTCAATCCGTGTGCGGTCGAAATCACCACCACGCGCTGGTCGGAGCGAATCACTTTGCGGTCGACCAGCTTGCGCAGCGCTGCGAGGGCGACACCGGTATGGGGGCAGTTGAACATGCCGGTTCGGTCGGCGCGCGCCGCCTCGTCGGCGAGCTCTTGCTCCGTCGCCTGCTCGACGACGCCGTCGAAGTTCTTGAGCGCCTTGACGGCGCGTTTGTAGCTCACCGGGTTGCCGATCTGGATCGCGCTGGCCAGGGTCGACTGCGCCCGCACCGGCTCGAAGGTCTCGAATCCGGTCTGGTAGGCGAGGTACAGCGGGTTGGCGTTGGCGGCCTGCGCGACGGCGATGCGGGGCAGTTTCTGGATCAGGCCGAGGTCGTACATGATCTGAAAGCCCTTGCCGAGGGCGCTGACGTTGCCGAGATTCCCTCCGGGAATCACCACCCAGTCGGGGACCTCCCAATCGAACTGCTGCACCAGCTCGATGCTCACGGTCTTCTGGCCTTCGATGCGCAAGCTGTTCATCGAGTTGGCGAGATAGATCTCGGGGTCGTGGGTGATCTCCTGCACGATCGCCATACAGCCGTCGAAGTCGGTGTCGAGGCTCAAGACGAGGGCGCCGTTGGCGAGCGGTTGAACGAGCTGGGCGGGTGATACTTTGTCCTTGGGCAGGAGCACGACGGCGGGGATACCGGCGGCTGCTCCGTAATTGGCCAACGCAGCCGAGGTGTCGCCGGTCGAGGCGCATGCGATCGCCGTGATCGGCTTGCCGTTGGCGATCATCTGCTTGACGGCCGATACGAGGACGGTCATGCCGAGGTCCTTGAACGAACCCGTGTGCGAGTTGCCGCACATCTTCACCCAGAGGTCCTCGACGCCGAGCAGCTTGCCGTAGCGGTCGGCCCACATGAGATTGGTGCCGCCCTCATAGGTGGAGACGATGTTTTCGTTGTCGAGGAATGGAATGACCCATTCCTTCTTTCCCCAAACGCCCGAACCGAAGGGAAATTCGTTACGTCGGTAGCGCTGCTCGAAGAGCTTGATCCAAGCTGCGGCGGAACGCCGGCGCAGCGCGGCGAGATCGTGGTGGACGTCGAGTAGGTCCCCGCATTCCGGACAACGATAGATCACCTCGGTCAGCCCAAAGTGGGTTGGGCAACCGTTGATGCACTCGAACCACGCACTGTACTCGCTCATAGCCCCCTAAATAGGTCGCATCGGCGGAGAAATGAAGCCATGCGCACGATTCGACTCGACGCGGTCGAGTCGCGCCGTCTACGGGGCGGAGATCTCGAGCGGTTCGCTTCTCTGCGGGCGCGCTGCGATGGGACGAACCCCGGAAAGGGGAGCGGATCGACGACCGGGTCAGTCGGTCGGACCGGCGAGCGCGGTCCACCAGTTGACCGCTCGCGCCGCGGCGTCCTTCTTCTCAACTCGGCGAGGCGGGCCAGCGGGGAGGATCTCATCGTGCTGCTTCGCCCTGGCTGCCGTGACTTGGGACAACGGCAGCGCGGTGACGACCTCGACGGCATCGCGTCCGTAGGCCTCGATGATGACGGCGTCCTCGGCCGAGAAACGCACGGTCTTCATTCCCTGAATATGTTGGCCTTCTCCGATTTCCGCCTCGGACGGGCCGAAGGCGGCGGTCCATCCGATCGAGACCGCCAGCATCAGGAGCGCAGTGCCCAAGAAGAGCTCTTGCGCGCTGGGGCGGCGGCGTTTCGGTCTTTGCCTCATACCGGTTCGAAGTCGCAAATGGCGGGCCACTTCGGATCGCTACCTACGAGAGACCCGCGTTGGTAGGACGCCGCGGACGATGCTATGGCGAGCGGCGAAATCGCGCCGAACCGCTAATGAACTAGTTGTATGTTTGACACTTAGCATTAATGGCTATATGCTAAGTGCATGGCTACCCGATTGGAAGAGTCGGATCTATGGGCGCAGGCCCGCGCGTTGGTATGTGCGGTCTAGGGAGTAACCGGTCGAGGTGGGTTCTTTCGCGACGTCAGCTTGCGCGACGACGTGCGGCGAGAGGCGATCTCCTTCCTTTCCACGGTTGGAGAGGCTGCGGGCGCGCTGGAGCGCGGTGAACGGTCGGAGTTCGTATCGTCTGCGCGAAGCACGACCGCGCGGATGCGCTCGTGTCTGGTCGTCGCGTCGGATCTGGGCTACCTGAGCGCGGTCGAGCTCGACGCGCTGCTCGCCCAGGTCCGCCAAGTCCTGGATGCGCTCCAGCAGCGCGCTGGTACTGGTCAGGGCGAAGCGCCGCGCGCGCAGTGAGTTGCAGTTCACCGGGCGCGGCGATTCCTCGCCGTGCTTAGTCTCGCTCCCGCCAGATCAACACTTGCGGCAGCATCAGTCGGTTCGAGCTGACCTTCCAACCGTCGGCTTCTTTGACCAGGACGCTGGTGAAATAGCCGGAACGCACTCCGATCTTGTTTCCTTGCGGGTCGGTGGCGCCAAAGAGCTCATAGGTTCCGTCGGCGATTGCGACCTTGTCGGTTGCCAGTCGGACGTGCTCGACCGCCAGGTGCAAATTGCTGTTCTTGAACACACTCGAGTGTTCGTAGGTCATCAGGCGCTTTACCTCACCGCTGCCGAAGACGGTGCGGCCGTCGGGTTCCATGTGGTCCCCGTCTTTCGTCCACAGGGCGGCCATGGCGTCGGCATCGTGCTTGTTCCAGGCGGCGGCGAAGGCTTGGTAGGTGTTGTGGATCTCGGCTTCCACGCCGGTCGGCTCGCCTTTCGGCTCGGGGCCGCGCTGGGCGAGCAGCGAGGACGGTGCGAGGAGAAGAACGATCAGTAGGATTCGAATCATCTGCGCCTCCTGTTTGACGAAATCGTAGTTCGGAAGCCGCTGGGTCGTCAATGCAGGCGCGAGACCGCGGTCAGGCGAGAATCTCGCGGATGGGTTGTGAGGTCTGGTGCGAGCCGGTGCCCCACTCGCTGACCGGGACGCCCATGACCTGCTGCACGGTCAGTCCGATTCGCGAAATCGGCTCTCCGTTGCCGCGAACGTGCACGCCTGGGTTCACCCGACCGCCGGCGCCGCCGGCGAGCATCACCGGGAGTCCGACGACCAGGTGCGACTTGGCGAACGAGTGCTCGGAGTGAGCCATGACCAGACAATTGTCGAGCAGCGATCCGTCGCCTTCGGGTGTCGACGCGAGCTTGTCGACGAATCTGACCCAGGCCTGCATCGAGATTTGCGAGAACGCGGTGGAGCGCGGTTGGTAGCCGAGCTCCGCGTCCACCGGCTCGTCGTGGGTGAGCTGGTGGTGCGAAATGTCTTCGCCAAGGATGCGCAGAGCGGACAGCCCCCACGAGAAGACCATGTTGAAGACGCGGGTTTGGTCGCACAGCAGGGCGAACACCAGCAGGTCGGCGAGCATGTCGTGGGTGGCGTTGGTCTGGCTCACTTCGGTGCCGAGGTCCTCGCGCCGGGGCGCTCCGGGCCGCCGGCAAGCGGCGAGGTTGGGCGGCGTCAGCGAGACCTCGATCTGTCGCTCGAGTTGTCGAAGCGAGGTCAGGTACTGATCGAGCCGTTGCTTGTCGTGCGAGCCGAGGCGCTGCTCGAGTCGCTTGACGTCGTCCGCGACGGCCGAGAGTGCGCTGCCGCGCAGGATGGTTTTTGGATCCGGGACGAACGGGCCGTCGTTCGGGTCGAAGAAGTCGGCGCCGAAAATCCGGTTGTACGCCTCGATCGGCGACACCAGCGATGCGTTGACGATGCTGTCGCTCTCGCGGCTGTAGCTCTGGCTGGGTATACCCGTCGCCGACATCTCGAGCGAGCGGAAGCGCGTCGAGGTTCCGACCTCGGCGGAGATCAACGTATCCAGCGTCGGTGCTTGTTGCATCCCGGCGTCCGGCGGCGTGGTGCCGGTCAGGTTGGCGATGATGCCGGTGTAATGCGGCTCGTTGGGCGCTCCGTCGAGGAATACGTTGAACCCGCTGAGAACGCTGACCTGGTTCTTCAGATCTCCGAGCACGGCGAGCTCGGGCGACAACTCGTAGTCGGGCCCCTCGGTGGGCGGCGCCCAGCGTTCGGGGTTCATTCCGCAGCCCCACATCCAGGTGCCGAAACGCAGAGGGATCGGCGCGCCGCCGGCGAGAGCGGTGCCGTTGTCGTTCAGAAACACCTCGAGCAGAGGGAGGCCGATGGCGACCCCGACGCCGCCGGCCATGCCGCGCAGTACGGTCCTTCGGTTGAGCTTTTTCTTCATCGTCTCGCTCCGCCGGCGATCCAGCGTTCGACCAGATCGATCTCTTCCACGGTCAGGGTGCCTCCCCCGAACGGCATGCGCGCGCCGAAGGCCGAGTCCATCGGCCCCTCGATCTTGAGCAGCAGAAAGCTGTCGTTGGGCGCGCCCGGGGCGACTCGCAGGTATCCGTCGGCCGCGGCCGCGACATTGGAAGGGGCGACTCCGACGAGATTGTCGAACGCGCCTGGCCCTTCGAGCACGAGCCCCGCGGCTCGGGTTACTTCGCTGTGGCACGCGATCGACGCGCAGCGCGGGGCGAAGATCTGATCGACCACGTCGTCG
>JANQHZ010001095.1 GCA_028282445.1 Candidatus Binatia bacterium
TTTCTCCGCATCTGCGATCTGCTCGACCTGAATCCAGACTGGGTAAAGATGAACGTCTACCGCTGGATGATGGGTCCCCCGAGCGAGCGCGAAAAGCCGGTCACCCCCTACCGTCAGGCGGCCTGAACGCCTGCAGCAACACCGCGCTCCAAACCGTCGCGGCGACCGGCTGCCCCCCCAAGTCTCAAAGCCGGTCGTCGCGGCGGCCCCCCCCCGCTTCATCTGGGCTAGACTCGTCCGCCCAGCCCTCAGTAAAAAAGCTGCACCATGAGTCCTTTAGCTAGGCGGATGCTAACGGTCCCACTGTTCTTTGTCCTAGCCATCGCTGGGGTACCGCTTCTCGTCGCCATGTCACCGGCGGTCGTTCTCGTCGACACCGTGCGGCGCTCGCGATGGGCGACAGCCAGAGCCCTGGCGTTTTTCGCGATCTACATTCTCTGCGAGGTCTTCGGCATCATCGCGGCAACGCTCGTATGGATACGCTTCCGACTGAGCCCGGGAATGAGCGAAGAGCAGTACCTACGCTCGAACTTCCATCTCCAATGCCGATGGGCCTCCGCGCTGTACCGCGGCATCCAGATCGTCTTCGGAATCGAAACCACAGTCGATGGCGACGATTGCATCCCCCCGGGGCCGATCATTGTCTTCTCGCGCCACGCGAGCACGGGCGACACCATCATCCCTGCGGTATTCGTCTCGAGCCGCCACGACATCCTTCTGCGCTACGTCCTGAAACGGGAGCTCCTCTGGGACCCATGTCTCGACATTGTCGGCAATCGTCTCCGCAACTACTTCGTCGATCGCCGCAGCACGGACTCGTCACAGGAAATCGAGAGAGTGGCGGCGCTCGCCGACGGGATCGGGGAGCGCGAGGGCGTGATGATCTACCCGGAGGGAACCCGCTTCTCCGAACCAAAGCGAGCGCGCGCGCTCGAACGGCTCGCCGACGGGGCGGATCGCGATTTGGTCGAGCTCGGACAATCGATGCGCCATGTGCTGCCTCCCAAGCTCGGCGGCCCTCTGGCGTTGTTGCAACGCAACCGCGAAGCCGACCTCATCCTTCTCGCCCACACCGGATTCGAAGATGTCGAGAGCCTCGCCTCTCTCCTCAACGGCTCCCTGATCGGTCGCGAGATCCGCATCCACTTCCAGCGAATCGAGCGAGAGAGCATCCCCGCCGACGAGAAGAGTCTTCGGCACTGGCTCTTCGATATCTGGGTCTCGATCGATCGTTGGATCGATCGCAATCAACCACGTCTCGTCGACGGCGGAGCCTGAACGAAACCGGGTCGGAGCTCTCGCCCCGGCCCCTCAGCCGCCAATCACGACAAGAACGGAGGCAAACGTCATGTCACTCGTCAGCTCCGAAAACCTCAACCCCATTCAACTCGCCGTCGACACCCCGGCTGCGCCACCGTCGCACTTCGAGCTGAAGTGCGAGGACTGGCTACCGAATCCAATCGAAGAAGTTTTCCCGTTCTTCGGCGACGCCTACAACCTCGAACGGATCACCCCGGAGTTTCTGCGCTTCAAAGTACTCAGCACCAGCGAGCGTGAGGTCAAGAAGGGGACTCTGGTCAACTACCGGCTCAGACTGCATGGCATCCCGTTTGGCTGGCAGACGATTATTGAAGAATGGGAGCCCGGAGTGCGATTCATCGACCGCCAACTCAAGGGACCTTTCAAACTCTGGCACCATACGCACGAGTTCGAATCGCACGACGGCGGAACGCTGATCCGCGACCACGTTCGATACGACTTGCCGTTGGGAGCTCTCGGACGCTTCGTCGCCGGAGCGTTCGTGCGCCGCGACGTCGAAGAAATCTTCCGCTTCCGACAGGAGCAGACGCGCGTGATCTTCAAAGCGAACAGCTCTTCGCAACACGGTATCTAAAGCACTTCGTTCACCTCGATGACATAATTCGGCGGGGCTGACGAAACTTCGCCGATCAGCCTCGCACCCCACAAAGCGGAACCGACGATACTGGGCCGGATCCTTCCGACCGGCAGACTCGGCCCGCCTCTTGCTCTCCCTCGACGCGACTCTCCGAACCGATTCCGGAAAGTCGCGATACATCGTCGCAAAGATTGGCGCCCAACCATCTTTGCAATGAGACAACGAGGGAGGGGCAATGGTAACGAGCCACAGTCAATGGGGGCAGCTTCGATCCGCGGCGTTCACACTCTGCAGCGGATTCGCGATCTTGGTCACGGTTGCGGCATCAGCGGCGCTCGCGGTCGAACCAAGTGCGGAAGGCGACGGCACCGTAACCGTCGCTGTCTACGATTCGCACACGAGCGATCCTTTACAGCAGCTACGCGTCGACGCTCGGCGCCGAGTCGGAGAGGACCTGAAATGGGCCGCCCGCGCCTACACCGATAGCGAGGGACTTGCGCACTTCGAGCTCGACGGAGTGAACGAGGGGGTCCCCTACGTGTTTTCGGCCGCGCCCTACAATGGAGGCACCGTCTACAGCGACGATGTCACCGGCTCGGGCTTGTTCGAGTTCCCGGTCGGCAAACTACATGTGAAAGTCGTTGCGGGCGGCACGGAGGCGGCTCTCACAGATCTCCGCATCGACGTCAGGGAGGTACGCAGCGACGGTAGCCTAAAGTGGGCCGGGCGCGGCACCACCGACTCCAACGGCGTCGTCCGCCTGGATCCGACCGGGTTGGGAAACGGACGCGCCTTCGTCCTCGAGGCGAGAAGCCCCTGGGACGGCTCGCGTAAACAGAGCCACATCCTGCGCGCCCCCGCCCAGACCGTATTCGTCGTGGGCAACGCGCCGCTCAATGTCCGCTTACTCGACGCACGAAGCGAAGAGGGTCTGCCCGACAGGAGACTGACCGCCTACGAGCGGCTCGAGGACGGCTCGTCGCGCTATTCCGGATCGCGCACGACCGATGCCGACGGGAGCGCCGTGTTCGACCTCGACGGTCTCGGCGACGGACGCAAGTACTACCTGAAGACCAATCCGTTCAACGGCGGCACCACCTACTCCCCCGACCTGACTGTCGCCGGCGACTTCGACTTCGTCGTCGGTAGCTTGACCGTCAAACTGGTCGAGGGCGGAAGCGGCGAAATCCTGCCGCAGGCCAAGGTATGGGCCTACGAGCTCCAGGACGACGGTAGAAAGAAGTACCGCAAGTACGGCGTGACGGACGATGAGGGCGTCATCCGCTTCGATCTGCGGGGCCTCGGGGAAGGCGTGCGCTACGTGCTGCGCGCCACCAGCCCCTGGGATGGGAGCGCCAAGTACAGCAACGAGATCGTCGAGATGGGAGACCTCACCTTCCCGGTCGGGAACGCCCCGCTCGAAGTCAGGATGATCAACTACCACACCGGCGAACCTGTCAAAGGAGTCCGAATTTGGAGTCGTGAACGCTTCGCCGATGGATCATCACGCGGTATCACGTCGCGCACCACCGACGACAACGGTTGGACCATCTTCGACCTCGACGGCCTCGGCGAAGACAGGACCTATTACCTGAGCGCGACCCCCTACAACGGCGGCCGTATCTACTCGGATGATCTCGAAGCCGCCGGCGAGCTCGTTTGGAAGGTCGGAAGCCTCGAAGTGACGGTCGTCGACGGAGTCGACGAAGACCCCATGCCCGGAGTGCGCGTATACGCCCGCGAGCGGCGCGAAGACGGAAAGCTGGTCTACCGCAACACCGGGACCACCGACGACCACGGTATCGTCCGCTTCGATCTGACCGGCCTCGGCAAGGGATCGACGTACGTGCTCCAGACCAACAGCCCCTTCGACGGTTCGCGCAAGTACAGCGACGACATCACCGAACCGGGAAGGCGCAAATTCATCGTCGGCAACGCGCCTCTCGAGGTGTCACTGCTGAACGGAATCAGTGGCGACCCCGTACCGCATCAACGCATCTACGCCTACGAGCTCACCCAAGATAGGCTCTCTTATCGAACCCGCCGCGACACCGATTCCGAGGGCTTCGCGGTGTTCGATCTCGACGGCCTGGGCGAAGGCCGCACATACATCCTGCGCACTCGTCCTTATAACGGAGGATACGCTACATCGGAGCCGATCCGAGAAGGGGGAAGCTTCGAGTTCCGGGTCGGAACGCTCGAAGTCCAAGTGGTCGCCGGCGCGGACGGATCCCCACTACCCAACCACAGGGTGTGGGCGTACCGACTGAGCGAAGAGGGCAAGCGCAA
>JANQHZ010000177.1 GCA_028282445.1 Candidatus Binatia bacterium
ATCTTGTTGGGCGCCGCGGTCGAGGTCATCAGCGGCAAGTCTCTCGATCGCTTCTGCAACGAGCGAATCTTCGGTCCGCTCGAGCTGCAATCGACATCGTTCATCGATCTCACCATGGTGCGGGCGCGAAGGATCGAGCCGCTCACCGAGTTGATCGCGGCGACCGAACGCTGCCCGTGGCGCGGTCGGGTGCTGTGCGGCGCGGTCCACGACGACAACGCCTATGCGATGGGTGGCGTGGCCGGGCACGCCGGCTTGTTCGGGTCGGCGCGCGACATCGATCGACTGCTGGTTGAGCTGTCGGCGTGCTGGCACGGCAAGAGCGACTTCCTCCCGACCGACATCGTTCGTGAGTTCTGGAAGATCGACGGCAAGGTTCCGGGCTCGACCTGGGCTCTCGGGTGGGACACACCGTCACCGATGGGTTCGATGGCCGGCGTGCGCTTTTCAAAGAACACCGTCGGCCACCTCGGCTTCACCGGCACCTCGGTGTGGCTGGATCTGGCGCGCGATCGCCACATCGTCCTGCTGACCAATCGGGTCCACCCGAGTCGAGACAACGATGCGATTCGCGAGTTCCGCCCGATGATTCACGATCGCATCAACCAGGCGCTGGAGGCGGTATGAAAGAAGGACTTCCCGCATCGGAGGGCCGCGGCGATGTCGGTTGGGAGGAGCTCGAAACGGTCCATCTGATCGCGATCGCGGGGGTTGGAATGACGGCGCTGGCCGGGCTGTTGAAGGCGCGCGGTGCGAAGGTGCGTGGCTCGGACGAGCAGATCTACCCACCCATGAGCGATGTGCTCGCCGATCTCGGGGTCGAGGTGCTGACCGGCCATCGCGCCGAGAACCTCGAACCCAGGCCGGACCTGGTCATCGTCGGTAACAAGATCTCGCGCGGCAATCCGGAAGCGGAGGCGCTGCTCGCCTCCGACTTGCCCTACCTCTCGATGCCGTCTGCCCTCGGTCGGTTGTTCCTCAGCGACAAGCGTTCGCTGGTGGTGGCGGGCACCCACGGCAAGTCGACCTCGACCGCGATGCTCGCGGCCGTCCTGCGCAGCGCCGGGTGCGACCCGAGCATGATGGTCGGGGGGCACGCGCTCGACTTCGGCGGTAACTTCGCCCTCGGCACCGGCGAGCACTTCGTCATCGAAGGGGACGAGTACGACAGCGCGTTCTTCGACAAGCGCCCCAAATTCGTCCACTACCGGCCGGACGCAGCGATTCTGACTGCGGTCGAGTTCGACCACGCCGACATCTACGACGACCTCGGCGAGATCATGGCGTCGTTTCGCACGCTGGTGGAGCTGTTGCCCGCACGGGCGCCGCTGGTCGTCAACGCCTCGTTTCCTCACGCGCTCGAGATCGCCGGGGGCGCGGCGCATTGTCAGGTCGAGACTTTCGGCGCGCAAGGTGCGGACTGGACGTACGACGAGCTGAGGGACACCGGCGAGCGGACGGTTTTTCGGGTGTCGCATGGCGGCGCTGCGGAAGGTGAAGTGGCGCTGCGGGCGCCGGGGTTCATCAATGTGTGGAACGCGATGGGGGTCTACGTCCTGGCGCGGCTCGAGGGCTTGCGTCACGACGAGGTTGCCGCCGGGTTGGAGGCTTTCCACGGAGTCGCCAGGCGCCAGGAGTTGGTCGGGGTCTTCGACGAAGTGACCTTGATCGACGATTTCGCCCATCATCCGACCGCGGTCGAGGGCGTACTCGCGGCGCTGCGGCAGCGATACCCCGACCGTCGCTTGTGGGCGTTGTTCGAGCCGCGATCGAACACCAGTCGGCGGGCGGTGTTCCAAGATGCCTACGCCCGCGCCTTGGCGCCCGCCGACGAAGTCGTCCTCGCTCAGGTGTTCCGCAAGCGCAGCGACGTGGTCGACCCGTCGCAGGAGCTATCCACCGACAAGCTGGTCGACGATCTCTCGGCGCAGGGAGTACGGGCTCGGGTGGCCACCGACGCGGCCGAGATCTGCCAATTGGTGTCGGCGGAGAGTCGGCCCGGCGATGTGGTGGCGATGATGTCCAACGGATCCTTCGGCGGACTGCGCGCCAAGCTCCGCTCTGCGCTCTCGGCGCGCTGAGCGGGAAAAAAGGGGGCGTTTCAGGCCGGCGAGTGCGCGAGCAGTCGGGTCGCATGCGCTTTGCCGCCCGGGTTCACTGATTAGCCGAGACTTTCGGCAGCAAAGTGTGAAATCAACACAACTTCTATTGACAGCCTGGTCCAGGGGTCTGCTAGATGTGACGGACTCTTACATAGCAAATTGGCAATCCGTGTGAGGCGGTCTGGGAGACCCGCTTCCGTCCCGGCTGTTCATGGGCGGCGCTCGGAGACGATCGATTCACCCTGGGGGGTACATGTTCAAATCGACGTTCGGCGCGGTGACGCTCCTCTCCTTGCTGGTTTCGCCGGCCGAGGTAGGAGCGACCTTCTGTCCAAACCCGTCGACGATCGATTTCGAGGTCGACGCCGGCGGTGGTGCGCTGCTGGCGGGCCAGGTCATCGACAGCGAGTTCTCCGCCGACGGTGTGACGGTGAGCACAGTCAACGACGGCGGCGGTCCCGACATCGCCATCGTTTTCGACAGCGCTTCGCCGACCGGGGGCGACCTCGACCTGGGAACCCCGAACGCCGACTTCGGCGGCCCCGGAGTAGGTACCGGCGGCGCTAGCTCCGGCGCGGGGCCGAATCCGGTCGGGCTGCTCAATGTGCTGATCGTGGCCGAGAACTCGGTCGACGCCAATGCGGACAATCTGATCGACACTCCCGACGACGAGGCCGGTGGTGGAACGATCACGTTCACCTTCGCACAGCCGTCGTCCGTCGTTTCGCTCGACCTGCTCGACATCGAGGAGGCGGGAGGCAC
>JANQHZ010000714.1 GCA_028282445.1 Candidatus Binatia bacterium
TCGGGGGAAGAGCGCGAGGAGCAGATGCGATCCGCGCTCGCCGAGCGCGAGGGCGAGCTGCAACGGACCGAAGAGGAGCGAATCCGCCTGGCCGAACGGGTGTCGCTGTTGCAGGCGGCGCTGTCTTCCAAAGATGCCGAGTTGCGACGGCTGAGCGGAGAGCCGGGCGAAGCGCGCGCCAAGGGCAAGGTGGTGTCGCTGACCCGCGATCGCCTGGCCGACGACGGCGAGAGCAAGTCGGAAGTCGCTCAGCGGGAGCGCGAGACGGCCGACCTCATACGCCAACGCGAGAGCGACCTCGACAAGCTCTCCGAGCGCTGGCGCGAGTTGCAAGACGCCTATCGCGACGCGGTCGCCGAGTTCGACGATGTGCGCGCCAAGCGCGACCGACTGCTGCGCAAGCTCGGGCCGGAAACCCCTTCGGACGATACGCCACCCGACGCCGGTGCAGCTTCGAAGGATGACCAGCCGGTGGCCGCATCGTCGCCCGAGGACAGTCCGCCCGTTGCCGAACCGACGGCCGGTCCGACCGCGCCGCAGCCGCCGAGCGGCCAAACCGATGAATCCTGGGTCGTTCAGGAGTCTCCGGCGCGCCGGGTGACGCTGGTGCGGATCGACGACGACGAAGGGCGCGGACAGCTTTTGAGCAACGTCGCCGGCGAGCACAACATCCACTACGCGGACAGCCCGGATATCGGCACGCTTCCCGATCACGAGTTGGTGGTCGCGGTGAACCTTCTCGCCGAAGGTTTGGAAGTCCCCAAGCTGCTCTCGGAGCTCTCACGCGACGAGCGAGTGCTGCGGGCGCTGATGTACGCTGTCGACGAAAGAAGGGGACGCGTCTTCGGTGCGGTCGACGTCTTCCCGCCTCCGTTCGACCCTAAGGTTTGTGCCCCCTTCTTGCTCTCCACCTACAATCGGCTGCGGCGTGTGATGACGGTCGGCGACTCGCTCGACATGATGAGCCAGCTTCGCGAGTTGCTCGGCCAGTCGCGTTGCTCGACCGCGGTCGCATTCGACCCGCGCCAGGCCTTCGATCTCATCTCGCTGGTGCGCCCCGAGTACGTCCTCATCGACCTGGCGCTGCCGGGGGGCGGCGGATTCGAGCTCCTGTCGGAGCTCTCCTCGCAGTCCGACCCGCCGCTCAAGCTCGGTGTCACCTGGTCGCGACCGCTCGACGTGGAGGCCTTGCGAGTCGAGGTTGGCAGGCGAATCGGCGCCGAAACCTTCGATCCGGTGCGGTTGGCGGAGAAGGTCGGGGCGCTCGTCGCCGCCGATGTCGGTCGCTGAGCGCGCTCCGCGCGGCGCAAGTTTTCATTGACAATCGGTGGCGCGAGCGGGGATCGTGGGGGGTGCGCCCCGCGCGGCATGGGCTTTGACACAGTGGCGTCGGCGCAGTAACGAACCAGGGAGTCACCGGACGCCGTTCGGGGAATTGGGGGAGACGCTAGGAAGATGTTCAGAAAGCTTGTCGCAATTGGTGCCTTCTCCTGTCTTCTGGTTGGGTCGGTGACGACGATTGGGTGCGGCAACGACGGGTCGCTCGAAGTCCGTCCGGCGCCGGGAGCGACCGTTCCCCCCACCGCCACCCCGATCCCCGACCCGGAGAGCGGCCCCGACGAGTAATCGGCGCCAGATCCTTTTGGTCTATGCAGCGGTTGCGACATCCTGCTGCCGTGCTATCTTCTAGAGCGCTCAAAGGGGCCCGTTGAGTCAGTTTCACGGGGTGCAACAGCGAACCGGATATGAGTCCGGGTTTGCCGGAAATTCAACGAAATCAATAGGTTGAGTCCGATCCGGCGCCTTTCTCACCGTCCTGTTCGAGCTCCGTTCTTGTGTTGACGGCGGGCCTGGGGAGAGTGGGTCTGTGACGCAACCGGAAGACAAGAGCATACTTCGAGAGATCGTGCGGGTCGTCGAGGCGCGCCGCCGGGTACCCGAGAAGGTCCAGGTCAATACGCGTGAGTACGTGATCACGTACCTGGCCGACCACCGCAATCGCCTCGAAGAGGCGCTCCGCCGCTACGACTCCGATCGGCTGAATATGCTGTTCGGGCAGCTCGCGAGCAAGATCAAATACCAGTTCAACCGCATGGTGCCGGCCCGCGCGGTCGAGCCGCCGAAGCCGCCGAGCCCCAAGAAACCGGCCGCCAAGAAGACCGTCGCGAAGAAGCCGGCGACCAAGAAAGCGGCGACGAAGAAGGCGGCCGCCCAGAAGTCGGTGGCGAAGAAATCGACCGCCAAGAAGGTCGCCGCCAAGAAGAGCACCAAGAAGAAGCCCGCGGCCAAGAAGAAGGTCGCTGCCAAGAAGCACAAGTAGGCGCGGCCGCTGGTACGAGCCGCCGCGCGAAGCTTCAGCGCCGCTTCCGTTTTGCCTGCGCGGCGCGCCGTTCCGCTTCGGCTTTGAACTCACCCACGGACTGTTCCAAAGCCGTTGCCTCGGCGAGGCGCTTCAGCGGCCCCGGCAGCCAGAACCCGAGGCGGATGGTCTGCCGACAGGTTGCTTCCGTGCGTTCGCCGTCCAGTTCCTTGAAGCGGTAGCTCCCCGAGATTTCCTCGACATCCCCGTCGACCGACTTCCAGGACAGCTCGCGCGGCTTGCGGTAGCTGTACTCGAGTACGTAACGGATCTTCTTGACGCGCGCGTCGAGCTCGAAGGCGACGCGCTTGGCGACACCGCGGCTCTTTTTCTCGACCGCAGCCGCGGTCAGCGCGGCGTTCCACTTGGGATACGTCTCGAAGTCGGTGATGACATCGAAGCACAGCTGCCGAGGCGCATCGATCTGCACGGTACACTCCTGGTCGGCATCGGCGGACATGAGGAGAGGATACCCTCGATGACAGAATCTTGGCCACAGATGAACACAGATCAACACCGATGGGGGGCAAAGCAGGCTATTCCCTCGTAGGGGCGAGGCAACCTGTCCTCCGAAGCTTTTGCGAAGGGGGATGCCTCGCCCCTACAATGGATGCGGCGGCACTGATCCACTCACCCGTTCCGCGCGAATCCAACAATCTCGGCGTAGGGGCGACGCATGCGTCGCCCGGACGGGGGTGGGGTGATTCGCACGAGAGGTAGGCATGTGTTGGTGATCGACGCGGGCGAGGCAACCTGTCCTCCGAAGCTTTAGCAAAGGGGGATGCCTCGCCCCTACGATGGGATTGCCTGCATTCACTGCCTTATCTGCGTTGATCGGTGTTCATCTGTGGCAAAAAATTCCCACCCCGCCCATCGTCAATCACCCAGCCGCAACAGGATCGCCACGATCCCCGTAGACTTGTGCACCACCGCCAGATCCTCGCGGCCGTCCGCGTCGAAGTCACCGAACTCGACCGCCGACGGCAGCCGGCCCACCGGGATCGTCTTGATCGGCCGGAAGTTCCCTTTGTCGCCCTTCATGATCGAGATCGAGTCGGCCGCTTGCTTGGTCACCACCAGCTCGGCGTTGCCGTCCTTGTCGAGGTCCGCGGCGGCCGAAGGCTCGGGGATATCGCCGAGCACTTTGTTGTAGGGCTCGTCAAAGCCGAATCCATC
>JANQHZ010000742.1 GCA_028282445.1 Candidatus Binatia bacterium
GCGGAAGGCGCAACTGCACAGGCTCGCGAGGTCGTTGGAGACCGTGTCCGGGACCTTGATTCGGCCGGATTCGGGCAGGACGTAACCGTATTCGGAGAAGCCGCCGAGAAGATACGGCGCGCGCTCCATTGTCTCGAACATGTAGGCGCGGCGGTTCTCGCACAGGGTCGGCTGACGCGCCACCGTGCAATAGTAGCAGCAGTTACACGCGGTGTGGGTCCACACGATGCGGTCGCCGACTTCGAGCGGCGTGCCCACTGAATCCCGCCGCGCGCCCGCGCCGAAGGCGACGATGCGGCCGACCATTTCGTGGCCGATGATCACCGGAAGATCCACCTTCAGCGCCAGTTCGCCATGGGCTAGGTGAACGTCAGTGCCACAGATCGAGCAGGCCTCGGTCTTGACCAGGATCGCACCGGGTTCGATTTCGCGCGGTATCGGCACGTCTTCGATGGCAAGTGGTTCGCCAAAACGGCGCAGGACGGCGGCTCGAGAATGCGTCGGAAGCGACGGCATAACGGACTCCTGTCAGATTTCTCAAAGGAACCGGTACCAAAGGGAGATGTCGGGAACGAACGTGATGAGAAGCAGGATCAGCAGCGCCATGAGCAGGAACCAGATGAAGTGCGACATCATCTCGACGAGGTTGGCATCGCTGACGCGGGCCGCGACATAGAGGTTCGCGGCCAGGGGTGGGGTGAGCAGTCCGACCTCGATGTTGGTGACAAGCACGATCGCGAAATGGATCGGGTCGATGCCGAACTGCGCGGCGGCGGGCGCGAGCAACGGTCCCATCAGCATCACTGCCGCGTTGGTTTCCATGAACATCCCGACCAGCAACAGAATGAGGTTGACGACGATGAAGAAGACCAACGGGTTGTCGGTCATCAAGGTCGCGAAGGCGGCGATCTCTTGGGGGACTTGCGCGAGGATCAGTGCCCGGTTGAAGATGCTGGTCAAGGCGATGATGGTGAGGATCGCCGCCGCCCGCCGGGCGGTGCGGTTGAACACTCCGGGGAATTCAGCCCAGCGCAACGAGCGCTGCGCGAGGGTGACAACGATGGTGTACAGGCCCGCCACCGCGGCCGCTTCCGTCGGGGTGAAGACGCCGGAATAGATGCCGCCGAGCACCACCACCGGCAGCAGGAGAGCGGAGATCGAGCGGGTTCCGGCCTTGAGCTTGCCAAGCGCGGCGGTCTCGCGGCCGGCAGCGTCCATCGGTGCCTCGCTCCCCTCGACAAGGCTGTAACGGGCCCGGAAGGTGTGGACGACGAAGAAGGCGAAGGTCATGACCAAGCCCGGACCGACGGTCGCGAGGAAGAGCTCGGTGATCGATACGCCGACGACCGAGCCGTAAAGGATCAGCGGGATCGATGGGGGCATCAGGCATCCGAGCAGACCCGATGCCGCGTTGACCGAGGCGACGTAGCCCCGCCTGTAGCCACGCTGGCGCATTTTTGGCGAGATCACGCTGCCGATCGCGGCCACGGTGGCGACGGAGGAGCCGGTGATCGCGCCCATCAGCGCGCTCGCCGCGATCATGACGTAGCCGAGCGGCGCGGAAATCCACCGCATTAGGCGGTCGCACAGCGCGATCAGGCGTTCGGCGAGGCCGCCCGAGCCCATGACCTCGCCGACGAGGAGAAATAGCGGAATTGCGAGCAGGGGGAAGCCCGAGATCGCGTCGTAGGGGACGGAGCCAAGGCTGTCGAGCGCAAGGTTGAAGTACTCCGTGTTAAGCATCACGATCAGCGCGAATGCCATCCCGATCGGGGCGCCGACCAGCAGCAGCATCAATAGGCCTGCGAGTACGGGAGTCATGTCAGCGTTCTCGGATGAGGTAGGTCGAGCCACTGACGGACGAGATCCACCGCCGCATGGATGATGATCAGGACACCGCCGATGACGAGGAAGGCGGCGGGGATGGCGACGGGCGTGCCGAGGTCGAGCAGCCGTTCCCCCGAATCGACCGCATAGTCGAAGAACGCCCATGCCGCGTAGACGAACAACACGGCGAACGTGAGTTGGATGATCGACGCCATCGCGCGGGCGATCGCCCGAAGCCGCTCCGAGGGAAGCAGTTGCGCCACGTCGATGCAAATGTGCCCGCCGAGATAGGTGCACATCGCCGCGCCGACGAACGCGAGCGGCGACATCGCCACCAACGCCCATTCGCCGGTGTTGGGGATGGGCAGGTCGAAGAAGCGGGCGGTGACGCTGATCACGATCATCACCAGCATCACCGCCAGGGACACGCCCGTCACCAGCGCTTCGCACCGGTAAAGCAGGATTTCGACCCGATCAAAGGTCGTGAGCTTCGCGTCGGATGTCGCGAGCTTCGCCTTGCTGAAATCACCCATGAGACCGCCGCCGACGAGCTGTGATGCCGAAAAGTCCCGTTTTCGCGTTCGGACGATCTAGCTCAGTTCGTTGCGGAGTGCGGCGATGCGCTGCTCGCCGTAGCTCTTCTCGAAGCCGCTCCACAGCGAGCGCCCGAAGTCTCGGAAGTCTTTCATTTGCTCAGGGGACAGACGGGTTACCGCGACGTTGGCCGCCACGATCTTCTGAAGGAAGACCTCGTTCATCTCGCGGTTGTATTTGATTTCCTTCGCGGTGACTTCGTCGGCGGTCTGCTTCAGCATCTCGCGTTGCGCGGAGGAGAGGCGGTTCCACGTCCGTTGGCTCACGACAACCCCACCCATCGCGTAGACGTGGTTGGTGAGGGTCATGAACTTCTGCGTCTCGAACAGACGCGAGTTATAGGTGATCGATGGCCCGTTGTCCTGGCCGTCGACCGTGCCCTGCTGCAAGGCGGTGAACAGTTCGGGCATCGGCATCGTCACCGCCTGGACGCCGGCGGCCTCGAAAAAGCCCTTGATCCCGGCTGAACCTGGGACGCGCAGCTTGAGGTCCTTAAGGTCGTCGAGCTGCTTAACCGCGTGCCGCGAGTTGGTTACCGCGCGGAATTCGAGTTCGAAGAAAGAGAGTGCCTTGATCCGATGCTTCTCAAGGGTATCGCGCAGGGTCCGCTGCAGGATGCCGTTTTCGTTATAGTAGATCTTGTCGACCTCGTCGAAGTCGGTCGCGATGTAGGGCAGGTAGTGGATGTCAAGCAGTGGATCGAGACCGGCGAGCGAGCCCGGGTTGAGGAACGCGAACTCTAGCGACCCCCGCGACAATTCGCGGCTCAGGGCTTCATCGCCGCCGATCTGATTGTTCGGGAACAGATCAATGGAGATCTGTCCGCCGGAGCGCTCTTTGACGAGCGCGGCGAACTCCTGACTCGCCTTGTCGATCGGGCTGTTGATCGCGAAGACGTGGCCGAGGCGGCCGTGAAGCTTGGGGCCGTCGGCGGTGGTGGAAGCCGCGGCGCGCACGCGCGTCGGGGCGAGCGTCATGGCGGTCGCCGCAGCAGCGAAGCCACCGATCATCGAACGTCTAGTTAGCATGACAATCCTCCCAATGTGAAAGTGCCCGAATGTAATATTGTTGTTCTTGCCTGATCTATCGAAAGTAAATCACGCGTATAATCGAACATTAAAACATAAACAAAATGGAAAAATTACTATGACAAGAATTCTTATAGCGACCTGTTTATCTTATGATTATTTATAATTTCTTATGAAGATATTATAGAGAGAAACATGTCCTTGGACAAACGAACTCTTTACAAAAGCTTGTGAATCTTATTCATATATCGCGGTGATGCAGAATGTGCCCGTTTCTACCCTCCGTGCATTCGAGGCCGCCGGGCGGACCGGATCCTTCACCGCAGCGGCGCGCGAGATGCACTTGACCCCGAGCGCGGTCAGCCACGCCGTCCGCAAGCTTGAACAGGCCCTTGGCGCGGCCCTGTTCGAGCGCGAGGGGCGCCTGGTTCGCCTGACACCGGACGGCCGAGCGTTGATGTTCCATGTCGGCAAGGGTTTCGAGGAACTGCGGCGCGGCGTCGAGGTGGTGTCGACCTTTGCGCCTGGGCTGCTGCGCCTGCACTGCGCCCCGAGTTTCGCAGCGCAGTGGCTGGCCCCGCGGCTGTCGAGCTTTCTCAAACAGTGTCCAGGCATGCAGATACAGCTTGCGGCAGGCACCGATTACATGCAGTTCCAGGCCGACGAATGCGACGCCGACATCGTTTATGGCCGTCCCACGTCCGAGGGATTCATCGTGCTGCCGCTCGGCGAGGAGACGATCACGCCGATGTGCGCGCCCAGGATCGCGAACGCGATCCAAACTCCTGCGGATCTCTTCGAGCATCCGCTGATCGACTGCTACAACAAGCATGTGCGTTGGTCGACGTGGTTCGTAGCCAACGACCTTGCCGCGCCGCCGCCGCTCGGCACGCGCTTTGACCGCAGCTTTCTCGCGATCAAGGCGGCGGTCGACGGCATCGGCGTGGTCCTCGATTCAACCCGCCTGGCGGAGCGCGAACTCGCGTCCGGTGAGTTGGTCGCGCCGTTCGCCGGCCGTGCGAAGGACACCGAATACGTCGACCACTATCTGGTCTTTCCGCTGATCGCGAAGGCACGTCGGCCGTTGCGGTCTTTCGTCGCCTGGCTCGAGTCCGAGCTCGGTCTGACTTTCGGTCAGTTCTGATCCTGAAGCCGGGTGTGACCGCGAGCCGCAGCGTTCCGATTTCGCGGATTCGGCCGGGATTTGGTGAACGGGATTCACAATCCGTTCAATAGGGCGGGTCCTTCGCCGCGGCGGATCGTTACGGTCGATCAAGTAGAACCACGACGGCGCCGAACGTCCCAAGGAGGCGACCGTCGTCCTCGACAACAAAGTGCCGCTTCAGCGGGTACGGAGCCCATACCGCCCTTCACAACGGCGCGAGGTGTGAAGCTTTTCACAAGCGGACGGGTGGCTCCGCCCCACATGTGGAAAAGGGGGGGCTGATGGAACGCCAGAGCCCAACGGAGCCCAACCGATGAACACCCGATATCGGATGCCTCGTCTTCTCGCGCCTTTGGCCGTCTTGGCCCTGGCGCTGGCATTCGGCGCCGCGACGCCGAGCTCGGCCCACGCCGACCGCTGGAACCATCGCAGCCACGTGAAGCCAAAGATCCACCGTTTTCACGATTCCGGTCGCTATCAGCGCAGCCTCAGGGAATACCGCCTGAAACGTCATTCCGGCCGGGCGTCCCGCCGTGCGTTCACTCATCGGCGGCATTTCTCCCACCCTAGGTATCGTTTCAACAGGTTTCGACACACCCCCCGGATCATCGTTACCCCCCGCTTTCGCCCGGGCCACCGGCG
>JANQHZ010000764.1 GCA_028282445.1 Candidatus Binatia bacterium
GACGCCCCCATTCTCGGTCAGGGAGCCGGTAAAGTTGAAGCCTGCATGGCAATGCCCGCATTCGGTTTTCTGGGTCTGGTCGAGGATCAGATTGAGTCCGCGCAGGGCGGAGCCGCTCAAGGCGTCGTCGTCGCCGAACAGCCAATCGTCGAAGGGCGACGTGCCGGAGATCAAGGTCCGTTGGAAAGCGCCGAGCGAGCGTACGATGCCGGCGACGCTGATTGGTTCCGCTTCGTCCGGGAACGCCTCCTCGAACATCCTCTGGTAGATCGGTTCGGCCGCGAAGCGGGCGAGCATCTCCTCTTCCCGTCCAGCGAGACCGAGCTCGACAGGAAACTCGCCGAACATCGGCACCAGCGCTTGCTCCTCCAGATCGTCGAGGACGTTGTTGGCCCAGGTCAGCGTGGGGGCATAGGCGACATTGAAGAGGGCCATCGAGCTGCGCGGGTGGATCTCGCCGGTCGAGCCCTCGGCTCGCGCCAATCCGTCGGTAAATGCCAGCGACTGCTCGTGACAGGATGCGCAAGAAAAAGTCTGGTTGCCGGACAGCCGCTTGTCGTAGAAGAGGAAACGACCGAGCGCGACCTTCTCGTACGACATCGGGTTGTCTTCAGGGACCTGCGGGACAGGAAACCCGAAAGGCAGGTCCCATTCGAAGGGGATGACGGTCTTGTCGGCGGCACCCGCGGTCGAGAGACCCGCGGCGAGGAAAATCGCGAGCGCTGTGGTCGTGAAACACTTCGAGAACATCAATCCTCCGCTGTTATCCGCAACTGTTCTCTCGTGCGGGCGTAGCGTCAAGCCCCGCAACCGTCGAGGGCGGCGTTGACGCCCTGGATCAGCTCGTTGATCGACACCTGGCCGTCGCTGTTGGTGTCGGCCGCCAAGCACGTCTCGACGGCGGCACTGCCCAAAGCGATGTTGACCGCGCGCACCAGCTCCGAGATGCTCACCGTGCCGTCGCCGTCGCAATCGCCGGGGCAGGCGGGGGGAGGGATGGTCGGCGTCGGCGTCGGCGAGGCACTCGGGGTGGGTGTCGGGGGGATCGGCTCGCACGGCACCAGAGCCATATCCGGGATCAATGTTGGCGGCGGGTCGATCGTGCTACCGGCGGTGTCGGGCTCCGGCACCTCATCGGGGTAGCGAAAAGTGTTCGCTCCGGTGGCGCCATCCGCCTCGATCTCGCCGCGCACGACGATCGGACCGAAGGCGCGGATCTGGTTGATCGACTGGCTACCGGAGCTCCGGATCACGGCGTTTGCGCCGACCGTGACCTCGCATCCACCGATGGTCACGATGCCGCCACCGCCATCGGTCGCGGACGTCGTCGCCAACAGGGAGCCGTTTACCGTCGTAGTGCCTGCGGAGCTGAAACTGACCGAGCCCGCCGTCGATGCGCGCGCGGCGCTGGCGTCGAGCGTCCCATCGTTGGCGAGAGTCGCGGCCTGCTCGGCTTCGACCGAAACCTCTCCCGAGCCTCCGAGCGCGCCGCGCGCCATCAGGGTTCCACTGATCGACACCGTGGTGTCGGCATCGACATCGATCGAGCCCGCGACGCCATCCCGTTCTTCCGAGCCCGCATCGACGAAACCGGCGATTTCGACCGCACCGAACAGCGACGTCACCTCGATGTCTCCCGCAAGTCCATCCGGGCTACCGCCGAGCGCCTCGACGACCGCCGCCGGATCCGAGATGAGGGTTTGGAGATCTCCGGCGATCGTCACCTGGCCGCCGTCGCCGCCGCCTTCCTCGCCGCCGTCGCGGCCGTTTGCCGATACGCTGCCGCGCAGATCGACGGTGTCGTCGCTGAGAAGCATAACGTCGCCGCCGTCACCCGCGGCAGTCGTGGCGCGCGTGAGGATCGAGGCGCTCGAGGCGATGGTCAGTATGTCGGTGCCGGTGATATCCACGCTGCCACCGTCCCCACCTCGCACGTCCAACTCGCCCGAGACGGTGACGATGCTGCCGCTGACCGTCAGGTCGCCACCGGTATCGTCCCGACCGCCGTCGAGCTCGATCTTGCCGGTCAAGGCAATGTTGCCGCCAAGCAAATTCACCGTACTGGCGCTTTCGTCGGCGGCGACCGAACCGCCACTGATTTCGCCGGAGATGCTCAGGGTCGATGTGCCGCTGATGTCGATATCTCCAGCCGGCGCGCCGCGCACATCGATATCCCCCGTCAGCAGCACGTCGTCGGCTACGATTTCCAACCGACCCGCCGGGTCTGTGCGGGTCGCCCCCGAGGTTCGGATGAGACTTCCAGTGCCGGTCGCCACGCGCCGCGCGCGTAAGGTCAGGTCGGCGCCGCGCATGACGATCTCGCCGTTGCCGATGATTTGCAGCTCCCGATCGCCGACGTCGACGACCGAGTCGACGTTGTCTTCGAAGGCAGATGTAACCAGGCAGGGGTTGGCCGTCGGCGGGCAGAGGTCGGAGGCGTCGAGCGCCGCGCCAATGGACGGCGACAGGATCTGGAGCAGAAGCAGGAGCACGGATAGGCGTTGCCGGGCCTGGGCCGCGACCGGCCGGCCACCGCCGCAGCGGAGGAAGCTCATCGTGTTCAAGCTAACTCTCCGCCTGAGAAGGAGCAAGAACTTGTGGTGCCGCGAGTGTGCCGCTGGTTGGCATGTCCGATAGCTTTCAGTTAGGGTTGGGGGTTCCACGTACGCGGAGACCGAAAGGAGTCATCATGAGTCGGAATGCAATATTCTCCACCGCTTGCGCCGGGTTGATTGTCCTGGCCGGGCCGGGTTTTGCGGCCGAGCCCAAGACCGAAGAAGAAAAAACCATCTACGCGATCGGCGTCGCGATGTCGCAGAGCCTGGCGCGCTACAACCTCAGCGAATCCGAAGTGAAGTTGGTCCAGCAGGGGATGTCGGATGGATTGAGCGGAACGGCGAGCGTGGACGTGCGCGAGCAGAGCGCGAACATTCAAAAGCTGGCGCGTGACCGCGCTCAGCAAATCGCCGAGAAGGAAAAGCAGGCCTCGGAAAAGTTCGTCGCGGAAATGGCCGCGAAACCAGGTGCGCAGAAGTTCGACTCGGGACTCGTGTTGATCCAAACCAAGGA
The DNA here is from genome assembly GCA_028282445.1 of Candidatus Binatia bacterium. Classification (GTDB taxonomy): domain Bacteria; phylum Desulfobacterota; class Binatia; order HRBIN30; family CADEER01; genus CADEER01. Next base: position 3,070 of record JANQHZ010000764.1, read on the forward strand.
AGGCGAGGGAGCGAACCCGAAGGCAACCGACGTCGTCAAGGTGCACTACCACGGCACGCTGCGTGACGGGACCGTCTTCGACAGCTCGAAAGATCGTGGCACCCCCGCGACCTTCCCCCTCAACAGAGTGATCAAGTGCTGGACCGAGGGCGTTCAAAAAATCAAGGTCGGCGGAGCCGCCACCCTCATCTGTCCGTCCGACATCGCCTATGGCGATCGCGGCTCACCGCCAAAGATCAGCCCGGGAGCGGTGCTGAAGTTCGACGTCGAGTTGCTCGAAATCCAGGAAGCGGCGGCGAAGAAGCCGAGCGGTCACCCCTGACCGCTCGACCGCTGACGTTTGCCGGCGAGCGCTCGCGATAGGTACGACGCGATGAACTACTGGCTGATCAAGTCCGAACCCGGTACCTACGCCTGGGCCGACCTGCTGCGCGACGGCAAGACCTACTGGGACGGCGTCCGCAACTTTCAGGCGCGCAACAACATCCGCGCCATGAAACCGGGCGACCTCGCGCTGTACTACCACTCGGTGAAAGAGAAATCGGTCGTCGG
>JANQHZ010000894.1 GCA_028282445.1 Candidatus Binatia bacterium
GAGGTTCCATTCACGGCTATCGAACGGCTCGGTCTGAGGCAAGGAAGAATCGCGGCACCGCCATGCCGCTCTCTTCAATGGTAGGCCTCCATCAGATCGACCAACTCGAGGTCGCGCATTTTCTCGAAAACGTGGCGTTTTACTTCCTTTACGGTATCGAGCAGCAGGACCTTCTGAGCGATTTGCTCCGCGGTGCGCATCTCGACACTGCGAATGAGCCGCTTGATCGGCGGAACCAGGAACGAGCTCATACTCAAGTCGCGCAGGCCGAGGCCGAGAAGGACCAGCGTGCAAACGGGGTCTCCCGCCATTTCGCCACAAAGCGCAACCGGCTTTCCAGCCCGACTCGCGACTTCGACGGTCTCCGCAACGGCCCGCAGCACCGCCGGGTGCAACGGCTGATACAACGCCGCCACCTTTCGGTTGTTGCGATCGACGGCCAGAATGTACTGGATCAGGTCGTTCGTTCCGATGCTGAAGAAATCGACTTCTTCGATGAATCGGTCGGCCATTTGCACCGCCGACGGCACCTCGACCATCATTCCGACCGGGATATCCTCGTCGAAATCGCGCCCCTCGCGACGCAGCTCTTCCTTGGCCTCTTCGATGAACGCCTTGCTGCGACGTAACTCCTCGAGGCTCGACACCATCGGCAGCAGCAGACGTGCGCGACCGTACACGCTGGCCCGCATGATCGCGCGCAGCTGCGCCTTGAAAACGCGTGGGAGTTCGAGCGATATGCGGATCGAACGCCATCCAAGGAAGGGGTTGGTCTGGTCCGGCATCGCCAGGTACGAGGGCAACTTGTCGGCGCCCAAGTCGAGGGTGCGGATCGTCAGCTCCGCTCCCTCCGAGCTGCGTATGATGCGCTCGTAGAGTTGTACCTGCTCCCCTTCCGAGAGGTAGTCGCGGTGGCTGAGAAACGCGATCTCGGTGCGGTACAAGCCGATGTGATCGGCACCATGCTGGCGTGCGATCGGAATGTCACCGAGCAAGCCGATGTTGGCGCCGAGTTGCACGAGCTCACCGTCCGGAGTCTCGGCCGGCAGATCCCGCAAGCTATCGAGCTCGCGATTGAAGGCGCGGTACTCTTCGTGCAGGCGACCGTACTCGCGCAACACCTCGTTGCTCGGATTGACGAAGATACTCCCGGAGTTGCCGTCCACGATCAGGTGATCGCCCTCGCGAATCGCCTCACTGCGTTCGACACCGACCACGGTGGGGAGCTCGAGAGACTTGGCGAGGATCGACGCATGCGACGTCGCGCCGCCCTCCCCCATGACGATGCCCTTGAGCTGTTCCGATTCGATCAAGATAAAATCGGACAGAGAAAGGTCGTCCGCGACGAGCACCACCGCTCCAGCAAACGAGCGGTTCCTTTCGGCCACGCCCAACAGGTTTCGCAGGACCCGCTGACCGACGTCTTTGATGTCGAAGGCGCGCTCCTGCATGTAGGCGTCTTCGAGCTTGGTGAACTGGTCGACCAGGGCAACGACCACCTCTTCGAGCGCACGCTCGGCGTTGATGCCGGCCTCGATCCGCTCGCTCACCGGCCTCAGCAGGTTTTCGTCCGAAAGCATGAGACGCTGGGTGTCGAAGAGGCCGGAATCAATCTCCGGGTACGATCGCTGAACCCGTGCCTTGAGTCGGTCGATCTCTTCGATCGAGCGGTCGACCGCGGCCTGAAAACGCGCGATCTCGCGCTTGGTCGAAGCGACCCGTTTGACCGGAGCGCTACCCAGGGTGACCACCGGCGTCAGCAAATGCGCGCGGCCGATCCCAAATCCCGGGGCGGCCGGCCATCCACCCAGCCGAATGGCCGTCTCGCGGCGCGGGCGTCTGGTCGTTTCCCGCTCGCGCTCGAACCCCTGCAGACGCTTGATCGCCACCAGCATGCGCGATTTGTACGCCTTGCTCTCCTCCTCCTTGGTCTCGAGGCTCTCGAGCAGCTCCAACTGTGCGAGAATGCCGCCGATCGGTACCGCGACCGCCTTGATCAGTCGCAGCTCGTCGACGGTGAACCGACGCCGCCGCGAGGTCTGCACGACGATCACTCCCCGCACCCGGCGGTTGTCCAGGATCGGGACTCCCAGGAAGGAGTGGTAGCGCTCTTCGCCGGTCTCCGGGAAGTACTTGTAACGCGGGTGGGCGAGCGCATCGACCGCCATTACCGGCTCGCGCCGCTCGATGACGAAGCCGGTGAGCCCCTCGTTGACTCCCATGCGCACCGCTCCGAGTGACTCGGGATCCAGGCCCCGGGTCGCTGCGAGGATCAGGTTGTCACTCTCCGAGTCGTAGCGGTAGACCGAGCAAACCTCCATCTCGAGCCGCTCTGCCACCAGATTGATGATCTGGCGCAACGTCGTCCGGGTATCCTCCGATTGAGCGATGACGTTGCCTATCTCCTCCAACAGCTGGAGACCACGCCCGGCGCGGCCCGGGCTGGATCCCGATTCGCGCTTTTTCTGCTTTTTCGCCTTCATTCGAAGAATTCCCATGGCCCGATGCGGCACGGGAGGAAGTGTTATAACTCACCACTCGTCGGTGGGACAGTTCAAGGGCAAACGCCGGCCGGGTCCGCCAGCGGCAGCCTCACTCGACACACCGTACCGACGCCGGCAGGGCTCTCGAGGTCGATTTCGCCACCGTGCAGATCGACGATATTCCTGCAGATCGCCAGCCCCAGCCCGAGCCCACGCGCTCCGAAGCGCAGCCAACCCGATCCGTGCAGTACCGGATCGCCACAGGCATTCGAGAAGGGGACGAAGAGATCTTCGCGTTGCTCATCGACCAGCCCCACGCCGCTATCCTCCACGACCAGCATCCCCCACTCCCCGTTTCGATCGGTCTCGAGGGCGATTCTCCCACCATCCGGGGTCCACCGCATCGCATTGGTGAGAAGGTTCCAGACCAACCGGCCCAACCACGCACGGTCCCCGAATACCCGTAAATCGGGCGCGTGCCGCTCAACGACCTCGACTTCGCGATCACGGGCCGCCAATCGGAGCGCACAAACCATTTCAGCGGCGACCTCGGGCAGGTCGATCGACCCGCGCTTCAATCGAATCTGCCCGCAGCCCGCCGCGCCGCCGCGCTGCATCTGACCGATGCCACGGGCCAGCCGATCGGCAGCACGGCCCAAGGCCTCCAACCACGGCCTCGCCCGCGCGTCGACCGGGAGCTCGGCCAACAGCCCGACCGCATTGACGGCGATGTGAACCGGCGTTCCCAACTCATGCGCCAGCACCGTCAGCAACCGGCTCTTGTACTCCGCTTCCTTGCGGACGAGCGAGCACGATCGGCGCAACTCGTCGACCAATCGCTCTCGTTCTCTGTCGTGGTCGAATCGCTCGAGGCCGCGCGCCACCACCTGACGCAGCTCGAAGACCCCCCATGGCTTTTCCAGAAAATGGTAGATGCCGATCCGGTTGATGGCCCGCTGCAGGGCTTCCACATCAGCGTAAGCCGTGAGTAGAACGAGTACGGTCGCGGGATGACGCGAGCGGACCTCTTCGAGAAGCTCGACGCCCGACATCCCGTCCATGCGCTGATCGGAAACGACCAAGCGAACGCGCCCATCCTCGGCCGCCTGCAGAGCCTCGGCGCCGCTCGCGGCGCAGCGCACCGTCGCAATACCTGAGAGCGCTCGTCGCAAAGCCCGCAAGTGCGCGGGCTCATCATCAACGACCAGGACTACCGCCTCACCCATGGGTTCTCCATCGACGAGGCTACACCCTAGATACTAAACACTCAATCGCTGGAGTCTACTAAATCAAGAGTGTCGGCAGCGTCGTCGAGTGGCAAGATGTCGTCGTCGCCGCCCAACTCGTCGAGCGGGGCGCTCAGATCCACGGCGGGGGCGGCCGCCTTCTTGGATTTGCGGCGGCGGCGGGCCGGGCGCTTTTTCTTTCGCTTCTTGCGTTCGGGTTGCACGATCGGCTCCCAGAAGCTCGACGGGCGCTCGGGACGTCCCCGACAGATGTCGCAAAGACCGCACGCATCCCCGTCGTCTTCGCCGAAATAGCGGCGCAAGAGAATCGCCCGGCACTCGGAGCTGGTCGCGTACTCGGACAATGAATCCATGCGCCGCCCGTCCTGGGTGCGAAGCGTCTCGAACTGCCCGGCGAGATGGCGAGATCGCTCCTCGACTTCATCGGCTGGTACGACGATCTCGATCGACTTGTCCTCGGCCACGGCGATGATGCCCGCCTCCTCGAGCACCGCGAGCAACGCCTGCGTGACGCGCGGTCCCTGGCCAGCCGAGAGAGCGAGCGCCTCGACGGTCGGCGTGCGCCCCTCGTCCGCCCACGCCGCCAGCGCGCTGCCGAGCTTGAATAGCTGGTCGGGCCGCACGCGGCTCTTCTGAAGCAATGCCTCGTGAATCGAACGATCGTCTTCGTCGTAGAGCAGGATACAGTTGGCCTTCTGGCCGTCGCGGCCGGCACGCCCTGCTTCCTGAACGTACTGCTCGAGCGACGCCGGGGATTGGTAGTGGACGATGTACCGGATGTCGGGTTTGTCGATACCCAAGCCGAATGCGCTGGTAGCGACCATCACG
>JANQHZ010000903.1 GCA_028282445.1 Candidatus Binatia bacterium
GTTGATCTTGTCGGGTCGATAGAGGCGCTGCAGTGCGCGCGAAGCGGCGCCGATCTCCGCGACGGTTGCGAGCATGTCGTCGCCGACCAGCTCGTGGAAGTCTCTTAGGTTCGCCCGCTGCGGTACCAGCACCAACCACGGATAGTTGGCATCGTTCATCAGCTGCACGCGACAGCACGCGCCGCGGATCACCTCGACCGTATCGTCGGCAAGTCGCGAATCGAGCTCGAATCCGTCGTAGTTGCTCGGCATGATTTCAGTTCACCACAGAGGCACGGAGACACAGAGATCGCTGCAATCGCTACATGCCGTCAGTGCTTGCTCGCGAGGTGCAAAGGCGCTTCTAGCCGGATAAGTAATCTCTGTGTCTCCGTGCCTCTGTGGTGAATATTTCGTTTAGTCGGAATCGTTCTGCGGGTCGCGTCTCAGATCGTACTGCTTGATCTTCTTCTGCAACATGACGCGGCTGATACCGAGCGCCTTGGCTGCCTGCGATGCATTGCCGCGGTGCTCGGCTAGGATTTGCGCGACGTACTCGCGCTCGAACAGTTGCTTGGCCTCCTTGAGCGCGAGACTGCCGCCGGTCAGCCCGAGTGCATTCCCGATCAGAACTTGACGATATAGTCGACACGGTCGGAGAGACGGAAAGGTTTGCTCGGCTGGAAACCGAATTCGGATCACTGAGTGGCGGCGGTGATCGCTGTCGTGTGATCGTCTTCCAGAGTGCAGCGGATTCCGTCGGGATCGTCGATCAACCCGACGCATAGGTTGCAGTGTGTGCAGCCGTTGACGTAGCTCGCATCGGCCATGGCGTTGCGTACGAAGGCAGGGTCTTTGATGAGCGGACGGCCCATCTGGATGAAGTCGAACCCCTCGGCGAGCACGCGTTCCATGCTCTCGAGCGTCGAGCAGCCACCGATGTAGACCACCTTGCACTGCACCGCTTCACGCACCCGTCGCGCCCGATCGAGAAGATAGAGCTCGCGATATGGGTAGTCGCGGAACAGCTTGGATCCGACCAGCTTGAGTCCGAGCCTGGTGATCGGGTTCTTTTCCGTCGCGATCATGCCGTGGACGATGCTGGGGCCGTGGAACATCAGCATCGGGTTGAAGCTGCTGGTGCCGGCGCTGGTGATCAAGGCGTCGATTCCGGCGCGATCGAGGATCCGCGCGACCTCGACCCCTTCGTCCCAGGTGACGCCGCCCTTGACGCCATCGGTCATGCTCATCTTGCCGAGGATCGGAAAGTCCTCGCCCACGGCTTCGCGCACCGCTTCCAGGCAGCGCCTGGACAATCTCATACGGTTGTCGAGGCTACCGCCGTACTCGTCGCTTCGACGATTGGTCTTGGGGCTGATGAACTGGCTCAACGCGTAGCCATGTCCGAAGTGGAGCTCGATCGCGTCGAAACCGACTCTCTTCATGAAGCGAGCGGCCTCGCGGTACGTGTCGACGAGGTGGTCGATGTCGGCGATCGACATGGCACCGGCGATCGGCATTCCGGAGGGGATCCCGATCATACTGATCTGACGGGAAGGCCCGAGCGGGCGTTGGAGACGCTGTAACTTACGGTTCCTCGAAAAGTTGCCGCAGTGTGCCATTTGGCCCGAAACCCACGCGCCGGCGTCGTGCACGGCAGCGGTCAGTCGCTCGAGCTCGGGTGCGATCCCCTCGTGCAGGTACATCATGTCGGCGCTGATGCGCCCGTCGGCTTCGGTCGTGCAGTACGCGACCGTGGTCATGGCGACGCCGCCTTCCGCCATCGAGCGATGGAAGCGCAGGAGCCGTTCGCTCGGCTTGCCGCCGGGGCTCATACCCTCGAAAGTGGCGGCCTTGATGACGCGGTTCTTGAGCTCGAGACCGGCGATTCGTTGCGGTGTGAAGGCGATTGGCTGATCGCTGCTCATCGGTTCCGTCGTTTCGATTTGGCCCCCGTGCGCTCTTGCACGCGCCCATGGGCTCGGCCGCGCGTTGCGCTTCGGACTGTCGCTACATACGAGGAGCGGATCGACGAGGCAAGGGACGGCGCGGACGGTAAACACCCGTGGAAGGGCTGTCGATGTCTCGCCACGGAATTGGCGATCGAGGCAAAGGCTTAGGCTGAGGCGAGGCGGAGGGTGGCGGTCGCGCGGAGCGCGACGGCTATTACCGTGCCCAATGCATGCCTACCGTCCTCAGCCTCAGCCTCGCCTCCGCCTCAGCCTTCATGCGGGGCGGGCTTCAGCCGGCGAGCACGGCCGCCAGGCGCTCGAAGCACCAGAAGGCCGCCAGCGAGCCCATCGCGTACAGGGGGATCATCTCGGCCCAGCGCGGGATCGATGTCACGACGGCGTGCATCAAGCGTTGCAGCGCCAAGATGACGAAGACGAAGGCAAGCTGGCCGAGCTCGATTCCTACGTTGAACGAGAATAGCGCCACCGGAATCTCTCCGTGCGGCAATCCGACCTCGGCGAGCGCACCGGCGAAGCCGAGTCCGTGCAGCAGGCCGAAGCCCATCGCGACCACCCAAGGCCAGCGCCGCATCATACTCGGTCGTTTCCTCTGTTGCCTAGTCAGCTCCACCGCGAGCAGGAAAACGCTCAGCGCGATGATGAGCTCGATCGGACGCGTGGGGTACCGAACCAATCCCAGAGCCGCCAGCGACAGGGTAATGCTGTGGCCAACAGTGAACGACGTGATCGTCTTGATGAGCGGGCCGGTTCCTTCGACCAGGAGGAGCAGCCCGAATACGAAGAGCAGGTGATCGAGGCCGCCGAGGATGTGGTCGAAGCCCAAGCGCAGGTAGTCGAGGAATACGCTTCCCGTGTCGTCCGCCGTCGGTACGGTCAGGGTTGGCTCGGTCGATCGGACGACGCCGCGCACGATGCGGCCGCTGCTCAGCTCGACTCGCACCAAACCGTCGATCTTTGCGGGACCGAGACCGCTGAAGCCGATTTCCGAATCGAGCACACCGCGCTCGCCGCAGTCGATCGACCACTTGCGTCGAAGGCTGCCCTCCTCCTCGATCGCCGTCATGGCGTCGAGCGCCCGGCAGTGGCCGGGGAGCTTCGGTTGAAGATCGCTACCCGGTACGCGCAAAACCGACGTCTTCCAGGCAACCTCGAAAACACCGGTGTCGTCTCGCTGCTTGAGCTCGAGCAGCGTCGGTGAAAGCGGGTGGGCACTCGCCGTCGCGGCGAGCGCCCACGATGCGACCAGGAGCGTTGCGATCCTGCGGGCCGTCATCCGCGCTCCCCCGGTGCGGTATCGACGATGACGGCGTACTGTTCCCGCAACGTCTCCATCTTCTTTGCCAGCTCGGCGTCCCGGAGCTCCGCGAGGTAGCGTTGCAAGACCTGATTGCGGACCGGGCCGAGACCGGGAAGAGCAGATTGCTCGCGATCCTCCACCAATACCAGATGGTATCCGTAGGCGGAGCGAATCGGGCCGTGCCATTCGCCTGGGCTGAGAGCGATTGCGGACTTGGCGAACTCGGGCCCGAAGAGCTTGGCGAGGTTGTGCTCGGAGTTGTTTCGAAAGCGGTAACCGAGAGCGAAGACGTCGCCCATCTTTACCGCATCGGCGGGCGGCACCGACTGGTTCCGCACCAGATCGAGCAAGGCCGCGGCGTCGTCTTGGGTCGCCTGCTTGCGTCGGTCGTTGGAGAAGAAGACGTGCTGTAACGATACTCGCGCAGGCTGCCGGTAGTCCTCGGCGTTCTTTTCGTAGAACTCTGCGAGCGTGCTTTCCGGCGGCGGCTCGCTCACAGCCCCGAGCTTGATCAGGAGTCGCATCTTCTCGATCAGCAATCGACGAATGACGATATCGTCACGGTCGAGGCCGAGCTCGACCGCCTCGCGGTAGAGCGTGTTCGGGTCGTCTTGTTCGCGACCCTCCAGGAAGCGCATCTTCTGAATCAGACGCCACTTCACACTGCGATCGCCTTTGTCCAATCCGCGCGCGAGGGCTTCTCGGTAGAGGATCTCGCGATCGGCGAAGTCTCGGACCAACGCGTCCAGCTGCTCCTGGGTCGGGTCGCGCCCTGTCGTTCTCCGGAAGTTGGCGCGCAGTTCCTCGAGCTTGAGAGGTGCAACGTGGATCTCGCGCATCGTCTCCGAATCGGCCGCAGGCTCGACGGCCGGATTCCACACACCTTGGGTGACATAGAGCAGTGCTCCGAGGATCACGAAGTGGACGGAGGGGGATGTCAGGACCCTTCTCATAGCGAGCCGATCAAACTACCGAACTTCGGTTTCCGAAGCCACGACAAACGGTGTGGGTTATCTCGGCAAACGCCAAGGTCTCCCTCTCCCGCATTGCTTGCGGGAGCGGAAGCTTCGTAGGGCGGGGCTTGCCCCGCCGTGTCCGTGCGAGCGGCCAGTTGCGGCGGCCCCAGGGCCGCCCTACGGAATGTGGGGCCCGGTCTATACCCAATTTGTTCCCTCACCCTAACCCTCTCCCCGCGAATGTGCGGGGAGAGGGGGCGAAACCCGTCGCTAACAATGCTGGGCAATTAGTGCTTATCTTCGCACCGACCCCGGCGGGCGCGGGGGAAGCTGGGAATTCGATGGAGAGAACGGATACGACTCTGACGGTGAGCGAGGGGGTGGCACTTCTAACCCTCGACCGGCCCGAGCACCTCAACACCTTCACCGGGGCGATGGGGCGGGAGATCGACGAGGCCTACCGTTTTTGCGACGGGGAGGACGGGGTACGGGCGGTGGTCGTCACCGGCGCCGGCCGGGCGTTTTGTGCAGGCGCCGATCTCACAGCCGGAGCCGACACCTTTGCGCCGCAAGACCGCTCCGACTTCAGCGCCGCGGCACTCGAATTTCCCGCGTGGCGCGTCCGCAAACCGGTGATCGCGGCGGTCAACGGACACGCGGTCGGTCTCGGACTGACTCTGGCGCTTCAGTGCGACATTCGCATCATGGCGCGCGAAGGCAAGTACGGCGTCCTGCAGACTCGTCGCGGCATGGTCGGCGATGCGTATTCGCACTGGACACTGCCCCGCATCGTCGGCATGGCGCGGGCGGCGGACATCCTGTTGACGGGACGCACATTCCGCGGCGACGAAGCCGCGGAGCTGGGCGTCGCCAGCCGGGTCGTAGCATCCGAAGAGGTGCTGCCTACGGCGATGGAGATCGCCGTCGAGATCGCGCAGAATACCGCGCCGCTTTCGGTTGCGATGAGCAAGCGTTTGTTGTGGCAGAGCTTCGCGATGAGCGCCGAAGAAGTCGAGCGTGCGGAGACCGAGCTGCACCACAAGCTGATGTTGCACCCAGATGCGATCGAAGGCCCGATGGCGTATCTCGAAAAGCGCAAACCGAAGTGGAGCGGGAGTGTCGCTCGCGAGACTTCGCGACACGGCGACTCCAATGGAGACGGCAAAACGAAGGAGCGGTCGTGACGAAAAGATTTTTCACCACGGAGACACAGAGACACCGACATAGACTAGAAGATCGTCGACCCGCCAGCCTCGTGACCGCGGTTTTCGATGAAGTCCGGGGCGGGAACTCGCTAGGTCTCCAATCCCAGCGAATTCTCCGTGCCTCTGTGCCTCTGTGGTGAATCCGGAGATGAAATGAAATTTGAAGCGGCTTTGATGACGGCCGACGTCGCCGAAACCGGCGCGGCGGCACGCAGTGCGGAAGAGATGGGCTACGACGGCGTTCTCAGTTTCGAAGGGCCGCACGACCCGTTCCTGCCGTTGGTTCTCGCGGCGCGCGATACCGAGCGGGTCGACCTAACGACTGCGATCGCGATCGCTTTCGCGCGCAACCCGATGAACTGCGCGCAGATCGCCAACGATCTGCAGTTGATCTCGAAAGGGCGGTTCATACTCGGTCTGGGAACCCAGATTCGGCCGCATATCGAACGGCGCTTTTCGCAGATCTGGTCGAAGCCCAACACGCGGATGCGTGAGTTCGTGCAGGCGATCCGTGCGATCTGGCGCAGCTGGAACCAGGGGGAGAAGCTCGACTTCCGCGGCGAGTTCTACACCCACACGCTGATGACGCCGATCTTCAATCCCGGCGAGAACCCGTACGGGGTTCCACCGATTTTCTTGGCCGGGTTTGGGCCCGGTATGGTCGGCGTCGCAGGAGAGGTGGCAGACGGTTGGATCGTTCACCCTCTGCACTCGCCGTCCTTCGTCGAGCATGTCGCGATGCCGGCGCTGCGCGATGGCTTGGCGAAATCCAATCGGTCGCGGGAGGACATCCAGATCTCCAGCCAGACGATCTTGATGCTTGGTGAGACGGACGAGCAGCTGGCGAAGGCTCGCGATGGCGCCAGGGCGCAGTTGTCTTTCTACTCGTCGACACCGGCGTATCGCGTCATGTTGGATCACCACGGCTGGGGCGACATCCAGCCCGAGCTGAACAAGCTCACCAAGCAGGGGCGGTGGCTCGAGATGATGAGCTACATCACCGACGAAATGCTCGATGTGATCGGGGTCAGTGGAGCACCCTCCGAGGTTGGAGTGAAGTTGCGCGAGCGAAATCGCTTTGCGGATCGAACCAGCCTCGTCGTTTACAACGAGACCGGCGACGCAAGCGCCGTGGGCGAGGTGATGCGAGCGGCCCGCTGAGCACGGTCGAAAGAACCTGTGAGTGCCGTTTCGTCTGTACACCGCCAAGGATCTTTCGATTCGGGCCGAGGTCGTGTGGGACCTGTTGGTCGACACGGCGACCTGGCCGGAGTGGGGGCCATCGGTTCGAGGTGTCGACTTCGAGCCCCGCTATCTATTCGATCGATGCCGTGGTGAAGTTCGCACCGTCGGCGGTGTGCGTCTGCCCTTCGAGGTAACGGAGTTCGAAGACGGCCGCCGGTGGGCTTGGGAGGTTGCAGGAGTCCCCGCCACCGATCACGTGGTGACGCCGCTCGGGGAAGACCGCTGCCGGCTTGCGTTCGGGGCGCCGGCGCTGGCTTTTCCGTACCTGGGTGTTTGCCGGTTGGCGATTGCGAGGA
>JANQHZ010001121.1 GCA_028282445.1 Candidatus Binatia bacterium
ATCAGGAGGCGGAGATGTCCGATCGGCTGAAGGTCATACAGTGGGCGACGGGAAACATCGGGAACGAATCGCTGAAGGCGATTCTGATGCACCCGCAGATGGAGCTGGTGGGCCTGCGAGTGTATGCGGAGGAGAAGCAGGGCGTCGACGCCGGTCGCTTGTGCGGTATGGCCGACACCGGGGTTCTCGCGACCGCCGATTCGGCAGCCATCGTAGCCACGGATGCCGATTGCGTCCTGTACATGCCGCGCCACGCCGACCTCGACGAGGTTTGCTCGCTGCTCCGATCCGGCAAGAACGTCATCAGCACCGCCTTTCTGTTCTATGGCGAAACGCTGGAGGAGACCGACCGCGAGAAGCTGCGCGCGGCCTGCGAAGCCGGCAACGCCTCGGTGCACGGCACCGGAATCCATCCGGGTTTCGTCGGCATGGTGCTGCCGCTGGCGCTAACGGGCATGTCGCGCACGATCGACACGGTCCGCATCCTCGAGAAGGCTGACTGGACCTACTACGCGAGCCCGCGCATCACTTTCGACAACATGCGATTCGGCCACCCCAAGGAGGAAGCGACCCTGGAGGCCAACGCCTTCGCCCGCTTCAACGCGGGCATTTTCGAAGAGCAGATCTGGATGCTCGCCAAGGCACTTGGCGCGACGCTCGACGCGGTCGAGATCGAGCAGGAGCTGATCGAATCGAAGTCTTCGTACGACGTCCTCGCCGGACGAGTCGAGGCCAATACCGTGTCGGGACAGCGCTACCAATGGCGTGGTATGGTGAATGGTCAGGCCATCATCCAGATCGACGCGCTGTGGACGCTCGGCGGCGAGTACCCGCCACACTGGGCCAGGCCCCGAGAAGGTTGGACGGTGAGCATCGAAGGCGACCCCTCGTTCCGCACGCACTTCTTGCCGGCCGCGAGCTTCGAGCGCCGCGACCTCTCGATCGAGGACCATGTGCACGCAGCGGACATCGCCACCGGGATGCAAGCCGTCAATACGGTGCCGGCGCTGTGCGCCGCGCCGACGGGGATTCGCGGGACATTCGAGCTTGGCAACGTATACGCCGGCATCGGCTTTCGGCGCTAGCGATCCGGCCCGACTCTGATACGGCGGCAGAAGATCCGTGACGGCGACCCTTCACCTCATCAGCGGCCTGCCCTGCGCCGGCAAGACTACTTACGCCGAGCGGCTGCAGGAGACCCACGACGCCGCCCGTTTTTCGCTCGACCGTTGGTTGATCACCAGCTACGGCCGCTATCCGGTGGACGTCGTCGGGCACGATGAGCACGTGCGCCGCGTCTACGCTTGTCGCGAGCTGATCTGGGCGGCTGGCGCGGAACTGCTGCGGCGCGGCGCCGACGTCATCCTCGACGACGGCTTCTTCTTGCGCACCGACCGCCTGCATTACATCGAAGCCGCGACGGCGCTGGGAGCGACCGCGACGACCCACTGGATCGACACGGCGGCGGCCGAAATTCGTCACAGGATCGCCGAGCGCAACCAACGACTCGGCCCGTACAACTTCGAAATCGCCACCGACGCGCTCGAGGCGTACATCGCGCTATTCGAACACCCCACGGCCGACGAAGGCGCGGAGGTGGTGGTGGTACGCGACTGAATCGCAGTCAGTCG
>JANQHZ010001034.1 GCA_028282445.1 Candidatus Binatia bacterium
CCGCTGCACAGTCTCTGGCCGCCCGAGACATCGAAGCGGATGAGACCGCCGCTGTTGACGACGACGTCGCCCAGGAACTGATCGCCGAGGAAGAGCTTGGCGACGCCCCCGTCGGTCAATCCCTCGCAGATCGCGCCGTCTCCTTCGGTCGCTTGCCGCATCGGCACCGCCAGGCCGTAAAACTCGGGATCCATGTCGCTCGCCCCGATCCGCCCGGAGCTGACCACCTCGTCCTCGCTCCGCACCGAAACGACGCCCTCGGTAACCGGCTCGCCGTTGACCGAGATGCGGCCGTAAAGGAGAGCGTCCGGCTTACTCAAGTCGGCCATGGACGGCTGCGCCCACGCGAGGAAGGCGCAACCGACGAACAAGGCGCATCGTAGGAAAGTGCTGACCGTCATGTTCGCCGCCTCCTGGCCTGCCCTGGTGACCGCTACTCGGGACCTCTGCAAGTGGCTTCTCATCTTAGTTCCCCGAGTAGGCATAGGTTTGGAAGAAGAGGAGAATGTCCGACACTCCGCTGCCGTCGCGCGGGACACCCTCCGGATCGAGCAACACTCCGGAGCTCACCGGCTGTCCATAGATGAAGGTATTGAGCCCGTCGTCGGCGTCGGCGAGAAGGGTTCCGCCGGTGATGATCAACGCCCACCGCGTGTTCCACACCGAGCGTCCGATCGCCCGGCTCTCGGTCGAGACCTGCGAATCGGAGAAGCCGCTGTCGTGATAGGCGCGGAAGCTCGAGAACTGGCGGATACCGCCCAGCGGCTCGCTCAGCGAGTCTCGTTGCGGGCTCCAGCCGGTGTCATTCAGTTGACTGTCGCCGATCGGGAACGGCACCGGGATGCGCTGATCCAGCACCGTCCAGTTGCGGGTCGTGAAGTCGTTGGCGTTCGGCGAGCGCAAGACGTCCGCTCCGGTCGGGATCAAGTAGACCCGCGGCGTGTTGGACAGACCGAGGTCGTTGTAGTCGCCGAACCAAACCCCGACGCTGCGGACCTTGGTGGCGAAGTTGGTCGGATCGTAGGCGCTGTCGTTGCCCGCCAGCGGCCAGCCGAAGAAGTTCAGGCCGAAAGTGACGGTCGTCGGGATCGGTATGAAGATACCGGGCAACGGCCCGTCGTCCTCTTCGCGAGGCGGTCGGGCGAACTGCCGGAAAGCTTCGATATCCCAGAGATTGTCGACCCGGTGGTCGGCCAGAGTCGAGCGCCAGGTGTCCTCGGAGGTATCGAGGATGCGGAACAGCTCGCGCCGCAGGCTGAAACGATTCGTTTCGGTCTGCGGGTTGGTAAAGCCGAGCTGGCCTTTGAGAACTCCGAAGTTCGCGTTCATCTGAGCCAGAACGCCGCCCAGACCCGAAGTGCCGGGCACCGGCTGACCGCCGACGAACTCACCGATGCTGCGTTGTCGAACGATGTCGGTGAGGAACTGACGTCCCGCGAGCTCGTCGCTGCCTAGCAGGTTGGTTTCGTAGTCGTAGGCAGCCGCGGCGAGATAGACGTAGCGGGCCGCCAACTCGAACTGCGCCCGGTACTTTTGCAGCGCGTCGTTGCGGAAGATACGGAAGGCCATGTCGCTGTAGCGGCTTTCCGAGGTAATCGAGGCGGTCGTCTTGCGGAAGGCCTCGAGCTGGTCGATGACGCGCACGCCGCGCGCGATGGTCGACTGCACTTTCGCCTGCGCTTGTCGTGCCGTTTCGGCCAGAGTCAGCGCTTCGGTGCGCAGGATCGGCTCCTGACGGAGCTTCTCACCCAGCGTGCCGAGCAGGTTGAAGATCTGGAAGTCGTCCTCGATCCCACGCAGGGTCAGCTGGTCGGTTTGGGCCTGGATCTCCGCTCCTTGCGCGAGCGCGAGCTGAGCGACGTCCGCCACCGCGGCGGCGTCGTCGAGTCCGATCGTAACCGCCCCGACGCTTCCCTTGGCAGCCGCGCGCACGGCCGAGAACGCATCGGTCGCGAGGCCGACGACCTTGGGACTTCCCTCGTTCACGATCGCCGTGCCCAGCGTCAGAGTCGACGAGATCCGCTTCAGCGTGACCTCGGTCGTCTTCGCCGCCAAGATCGCTCCGTTGATACCGAGCTTGGTGTTCTTGGTCCGGTCGAGAATCTCGAGCCGATCCGCAGCCAGACGATTCTGCGCCTTGATGGTACCGAGCACACAGTTGATGTCACCGATCAGCTTGGAATACGCATCGCTGGCGCGCTGCAGCTTGGCCCGAGCCTGCAGGAAGTCGGACATGGCCAGCTGCACCTGCCCGGGCGACACGCGGCTCGACCAGGACGGATCCTTGATCTTGCCGAGACCGCGATTCGAAAGGCGAATCGTCGTCGTCGTCATCGACGTCACGACGTTGCCGTTGGCGTCGTACTTGAGCTTGCCGCTCGAATCGAACCTGCAGGTGTCCTCGGAGGACGAGCACGTCTCCCAATCCGGGGCCGGCACCTGAAGGTTGTAGGTCGATACGTCTTGAGCGGCGCCGGGAAGGAGCCCGGTCAGCTCGGACGGGTCGACGACGTCGTAGTTCCAGATGTCGGGCCCCTCATAGCCGGCCTTATAGGTTCGGCCCGGGCCGATGTCTTCCGGATACGGCGTCCCGAAGATCTCGATCAGACGGTTGTTGTAGTCCCGCTCCTGGCCCGCCACGTTGCGAGCGAAATCGGTTTGGCTGTCCTGATTGCGCCGCAGCAGCTGGGTGAGATCGTTGGCGTGATCGAAGACCCGCACCGCATTGGCGAGAGTCTCGTTCGCCCGACCCGCGACCTGCTCGAAGTGGGTCTGGCTGCGGATCCCGGGGTCGAGAAACTCCGGATTGATATCGAAGGGCACCGCGTTCTTGGCGATTCCCAACGGGTTGACCCCACTGTCGACCAGATCGAGCTGTGCCTGAACCTGGTCGGATTGAGTGGAGATTTCCTTCAGCTCGGGCGTGGTGGTCCGATCGATCTTCTGGATCCCCGGCGGCGCATCGCTTTGCGCCGGTAGGATGGCGTTGGCCACGACCCAGTCGAAGAACGCCCCCTGCCCGGCTCGATGCGCCCAGCCGGAGACGCCGAAGGCACGGTCGGCATCGGTATCCTTATATCCTTGGAACTGCCCCGCCGGATCGTCGACCCAGCGCTGCCGGTAGGTCAGATCGACGATCTGCGCTCCGGCGCGGGCACGCGCAGCGGCCGAAGCCGCAAAGCGCCGTTCGTCGGTAAAGTCGACGAGGATCTCGGCGCCGGCGACCGCGACCGAATCGGCGCGCGGCAGCCACACGAAATTGGGGTGGCGCAGGAGCATGTAGTAGCCCTTGATC